>CAVIVK010000178.1:0-2504 GCA_963645975.1 Bifidobacteriaceae bacterium
AGCCCGGTGCGCAGCGAGGAGGCGACCTGCTTCATGAGCTTCGTCTGCGCCGCGCCGCCGACACGCGATACCGAGAGACCGACGTTGACCGCCGGGCGCTGGCCCTCGTTGAAGAGGTCAGCTTCGAGGAAGATCTGGCCGTCGGTAATGGAAATGACGTTTGTGGGGATGTAAGCGGAGATGTCGCCCGCCTGTGTCTCAATGACGGGCAGCGCCGTAACGCTGCCGCCGGCCTCGGCATTGATGCGCGCGGCGCGTTCGAGCAGGCGGGAATGCAGATAAAAGATATCGCCGGGGTACGCTTCGCGCCCGGATGGGCGGTGCAGCAGCAGAGAAATTTCACGGTAGGCGACGGCGTGCTTGGAGAGATCATCGTACACGATCAGTACGTCGCGGCCCTTGTACATGAAATACTCGCTCATCGCCGCGCCGGCGAACGGCGCAATGTACTGGAGCGACGCCGAATCGGACGCCGTGGCGCACACGATGGTGGTATACTCCATCGCGCCTGCGGCTTCGAGCCGCGCGGCGATCTCTGCCACGGTGGCACGCTTCTGGCCGATGGCAACATAGATGCAGAGCACGTCCTGCCCCTTCTGGGCGAGAATTGCATCAATGGCGATGGCGGTTTTACCGGTCTGGCGGTCGCCGATGATGAGCTCGCGCTGGCCGCGGCCAATGGGAACGAGCGCATCGATCGCCTTGATGCCGGTGTGCAGCGGCACAGAGACCGACTGCCGGTCGGGAATGGCGGGAGCCTGGAATTCGATGGGACGTGTCTTGGTACTCCAGATGCGGCCTTTACCATCCACCGGTTTGCCGAGCGCGTCCACGACGCGGCCGAGCATTTCCTCGCCGACGGGGACGCTTGCCATCTTGTTCAGG
Source organism: Bifidobacteriaceae bacterium (assembly GCA_963645975.1). Taxonomy (GTDB): domain Bacteria; phylum Bacillota; class Clostridia; order Oscillospirales; family Oscillospiraceae; genus Apopatocola. The sequence continues at coordinate 886 of CAVIVK010000178.1, forward strand.
CGGCGCACGCGGCTGTAGCTGTCCACGTGGTCATAGCGGCCAAAGATGATGCAGCCGACGCGGTCGGCCTGAATATCCATGACCATGCCGCGCTCGCCGTTGACGAATTCGACCAGCTCGCCATACATAATGTCGGCGAGACCGTCCATCCAGCAGATGCCGTCCGAAACGCTGAGCACGCGGCCAACCTGGAACACATCGATGCCGAGCTTCATGTGCTGTACGGCGTCGAGCATACCGGCGCGGATAGACTCCGCATCCGTTTCCGTGAGAGGCCGGTCATTGAGCGCTTTGCCGAGACGGTAGAGCTTGTTGGAGATAGTGTAGTCGTAAATCGTGTCGCCGATACGAAGCTGCAGTCCGCCGATCAACTCGTCTTTCTGCCGTACCCAGTAGGAAATCTTCCCACCCGCGGCGGCAACGAGTGCTTCCGTCCGAGCGCGCACCCGTTCAACGATCTCGTCGGGAAGCGCTGCGGCGGAGGTGAGCGTTACATACAGCACGCCTTTGCGGGAAAGATAGGAAACGTCGCCGGGCGTCAGATGGATTTGCGCGAGGATCTGATCTACTGCCTCGTTCTGGCGGGCAAGCTTTGTCGCCTGATAAGCTTCCGAGCGCATGTGCTGCTCGGCGAGGGAGAGAACCTGTTCAATGATCTGCGCGCGGGTCGTGAAGAGCATTTCGCGGCGCTGGTCGGCGGCATCCGCCTCATACTGCGTCTCGATTTCGGCGAGTGCGGCCTTTTCGGCGTCCTCCGCTGCGGCAATTTCAGACTTCAGCGCCGTATCGTCCGGCGCGGCGGTCTCCGGCAGCGGCTCCGGAGTGAACGGCGCTTCCGCCTCGTCCAGCTCCTGCGCGATGCGCTCCCGGCGGGAACGGAAAATCTTCACAATGGATTTTCGTCCGACGAGATAGATGAGTCCCGCAAGGATCAGAAGATTGATAATGGCATATACAAAACGCATAATCATTTCGTCCTGTTCGTAGTAGCATTCGTATGCTCACCGACGGTGAGATGCTCCATGTCGGCATAGGGCGCGGCAATCGTCTCCGAGTCCACGGCGGAGTGGCGGTCGTCCTGCCAATGCTGCAGATGGTTCACAAGATCGAGCGCCAGATCGGAAAGCTGCGGCTCCAGCTCGCGGGATATGCGGATGGATTCCTCGGCGAGCGCGGCGCGGTTTTCCTCGAGCCGCTGCGCTGCCTCGGCACGCTTTTCCGCTGTGCGGCGGAGAAGCTCCTCGTGCGCGTGCTCGATCGCCTCGGCGCCGGACTGACGCAGCTGCGCTTCCTGCGCGGCGCGCTCGTCTGCCATGCGGCGTGCTTCCGCTTCATAATCTTCGCGCGCCTGTTCTTTCGCTTTGCGGGAGGCCTCAATTTTTGCGTTGCGCGCATCCATAAAGGTCAGCATCGGCTGAAAGAGCAGTTTTTTCAAAATGAGCATCAGCGCGAGAAAGCATAGAACCGTCCATACGATGAGAGATGGTTCAATCGTCATGGCTCAGCCTCTCAGACTTTCGCAACGAGCATAAAGGCGATCAGCAGGCCGTAAATGGTAAGAGCTTCCATCATGGCCATCGAGATGATGAGCGAGGAGCGGATATCGCCGGCAGCATCGG
>CAVIVK010000179.1:0-5830 GCA_963645975.1 Bifidobacteriaceae bacterium
GTCTGCCGCTTCATTTACCGCGCCGTCCGCGGATTCGTGCGCGCGCTGCCCATCGCGTGGAAGGGGATCCTTGTCTACGCCGTCGTTGTGCTCGTAAACTTCTTCGGCACGCTCCTCACATGGCTTTCGGGCAGCTTCTTCCTGTTTCTCGTGCTCGTCGCGCTGGATATTGCAGGGCTGTACCTCGTCATCCGCACCGTGCGCCAGCTCAAGGCGCTGCAAACGGCGGCGCAGAAGCTCGCTGCGGGCGATCTCACCTATACGGTGGACACGGAGAAAATGTACCCGGTGCTCAAGGAGCACGGCGACAATCTCAACGCCGTGAGCGTCGGCATGAGCCGCGCTGTGAACGAGCGTATGAAATCCGAGCGGTTTAAAACCGAACTCATCACGAACGTCAGCCACGATCTCAAAACGCCGCTCACAAGCATCGTGAGCTACGTCGACCTCCTTAAAAAGGAGCCGACCGAAAGCGAAGCGGCGAGAGAATATATCGAAGTTTTAGACCGCCAGAGCCAGAAGCTCAAAAAGCTCACGACCGATCTTGTGGACGCGAGCAAGGCGAGCAGCGGCGCGCTGCCGGTGAATCTTGAGAAGATCGATCTCGGCGAGCTGCTGCGCCAGAGCGCGGGGGAGTATACCGAAAAATTCGCCGCGGCGAACATCACGCCGGTGCTGAATGTCCCGGAGGAGGAAACGTACGTTACGGCGGACGGGCGGCTTCTCTGGCGCGTGCTGGATAATCTGCTGGGCAACGCGGTAAAATACGCGCAGAGCGGCACGCGGCTCTATCTGGAACTTTCGCAAAACGAGGCGGAAACGGTGCTCACGCTCAAAAATATCTCCCGCGAGCCGCTGAACATCCCGGCGGAGGAACTGATGGAGCGCTTTGTCCGCGGCGACGGCTCGCGCCACACGGACGGCAGCGGGCTGGGGCTTTCGATTGCCAACTCCCTTATGGAACTCATGGGCGGAAAACTCACTCTGACGCTCGACGGCGATCTTTTCAAAGCGGCCCTTGTGTTTCCGCAGAAAACCGTATAATATTTTTGCCGGACGGGGAACCAAACGACCCCGTCCGGCGTCTATATCTCCGAAAAACCCAAAACAGACAACGGAAAGGAAATACCCATGAATAAAAAACGATTTGCCGCGGCGCTTCTGGCGCTGATCCTCTGCGTATCGCTTATGACCGCCTGCTCGCCGAGCGCGGCGCCGGGCGGCGTGACGCCTGAACCGACGACAGCTCCGACAGCAACGCCGTCTACGCAGGTAGAGGTCACCCCGGAACCGACCGTCGAACCGACGGCCACCCCCTCCTCGGTTGTCGAGACGACGCCGGAGCCGCACGATGGCAGCGACACAACGGTCAACTCGACGGTCCCGGCCGCCCCGGAGAAAAACGGTCTCTACGACGCGCTGTGCGATCTGTTCAACAACTATCATGAAGGCACGGCGGGCAGCTCTCTCACGGGCGCGCGCATCGCCGCTACCATCGTGGATTTCTCTCTCACGAACGGTCTGGACGCCGTGCGCAGCGGCGCGACGGCGTTTGATCTCGGCGAGGAGACGGAGTTCGGCGAAAAACTCACCGATAAGCTCACCATGATGTATGAGACCGCCATGGGCCTTTACGGCGAGAGCGGGAAAAACCTCCTGACCGACGGCGGCTACACGCCGGCGCATTATCCCTATAGTGCCAAGGACGTCCGTGATACCTATACCGCGATCTTCACCGAGCGCGGCTATGAAGTCCCCGCCGTGGTGCGCATTTACCGCAGCGACGCGAACGCTGAGCACTTCCTCGCCTTCGGCTTCGCGCTCGACGGCACGGAGATCACCGCCGAAACGCTCAACGGCGCGATGGACGGCCTGATCTTTGAAAATGGCGCGGCATTCAACACCGTCACCGTAGACGAAGCCGGCCACGTCAAAGCCGATCTCAACGACGCCTTTGCCGCGCAGGTGCGCTCTCTAGGCACGACCGGGGAGTACTTCCTCATCGGCGGTATTGTCAATACGCTGCTCGACGCCTTTGACGGCACGGACGTCACGCTCACCGTGAACGGAGCGCCGCTCGAGAGCGGGCATGCGGTCTATGATATGGCGCTCACGCGCTATGAGGAGTGATTGAATGAAAAAGAAACTGCTGTCTCTGCTGCTCTGCGCGGCGCTCGCGCTCTCGCTTGCCGCGTGCAGCGCACAGCCGGAAACGAGCGCGGAGCCGACGGCTGCGGCGGATCCCACGCCCGTGCCGCCCGTATCTTCGCCGGAAGTTACCGCCGAACCGGACCCGGTCGCGGAAAATCTCAATGTACCCATTGTCTCCGTCCGGCGTGAAAACGAGGATTTCTATACTGCCGACAATGCTGCGCTCCTGCTTGTCTATGCCGCTGCCGAGCCGAGCGTTTCCATGAACGGGAACGATGCGGCTGCCGCTGCAATCAACGAAGTACTGCACAAGCAGTATACGGACTTCTCCGCCGGCGTCGAGTCGAGCGACGAATACGCCGTCTCCGGTAAGGAAAATTATCTTGCTGCGGCAAGAGACGATCTCGCCTGGCAGACGGAAAACGGCAACGCCGCGGGCTTTTATTCCTATAGCCTCATGCGCCAGACGAACGTCCGCTACAATGCCCGGTATCTCCTGAGCCTTACGTACGACGACACGTCGTACCTCGGCGGCGCGCACGGCTACACCGGCCGCTATGGCCACACCTTTGATATCCGCACCGGCCAGGAGCTGACGCTTACCGATTTGGCGGATAACTATGACGCTTTCCTCTCCGCCGCCGTCGAGCAGCTCAAGGATATCAGCTACGGCGCGGAATACGCCGCCTACGGACTGAACGAGGGCTACGAAGATCAGCTCGCCGGTCTCTTCCGCGACGGCAACTGGTACTTCAACGACGAAGGCCTTGTCCTCATCGCGAATCCCTATGAGCTTGCGAGCTACGCCGCGGGGCTCATTGAGTTCACGCTGCCGTATGCCTGGCTCGCCTATCAGATCAAGGCCGACTATCTCCCCGCGGAGAGAGAAGCGGACGGCACGCTTGCCGCCGAGCTGAGCGAGAGCGCCGACGCCGCCGGAAGCGCCGCGTATGTCTGCGATGCCGGCACGGGCGGCCTTGGCGCATGCGTCACGTTTACCGCCTCCGGCACGGTGGAGGATATTGAGCTCAACGCCGTGACGTATCTTGAATACTCCAATCTCTACCGCGTCGACGGCACGCTCTGGTATGCCGAACGCCTCTCCGACGGCGAGAGCGTCTGCGTGCAGACATGGATCCCCGATGCGATGCCGAATCTCGCCATCTCCTGGCGCGATAGTGAGGGCGAGCACACAAAGTATATCTCCCAGAGCGGGATGGACGGCTCTCTCATTCTCATGGACGGCGAGCAATACGCCGAGCGTCCGCTGAACATCTCCGGCAAGAGCGTTTATCACTATGATATCAACGGCGACTATGCCGCCGAGGAGATCACCGTAACGGCGACCGACGCCGGCGGCATCAACGAGTATACGATCGCCGTGAACGGCACCGTGCTCGACCGCACGAACATGCCCGTGGGCGACCGGTACGATCTCTGGATCTGCGATCTGGACGGCGACGGCATCTGCGAAATTCTGTTCGCCGCCGATCCCGGCAGCGACGATTACCGCACCTGCGGCTGGCACGGCGACACGCTCGAGCCCATAGAGTTTACCGGCGACGCGCGCTACGGCGCCGATCCGAACGGCCTCACCGGCAGCCTGGACGGGCGCGTTGTGTTCAGCGGCGGCATCCCGGTGCTTGAGGCGTGGTACTATCAGCTTGGCACCTACCGCGCGACCATCGGCATGAACGGAACCTCCGACGGCGTTGTGACGCTCGATCCGTCCTTTAAATGGGACTATCGCGGCAGCTACTACTATCTGACCGTGGCGAAGATTCTCCCGGTGTATCTCGATGAGAGCGGCGTCGCCGTACTGACGCCGGGCGAAAAGCTCATCCTGACCGGCACGGACGGACAGAGCACTTTCTTCCGTACCGAGGATGGCCGCACCGGATCGATCCAGCTGGAATACGATGGAGAAGGCGGCTGGACCATCAACGGCGAGAGCGAAGAGAACTTCTTCGAGATGCTGCCCTATGTAGGCTAACGCCTTCAAACGAGACCCTCCGTCAAAAACTTTGTTTTTGCCATCTCCCCTAAAAGGGGAGGCAAGCAAGAATTTCGCAAGCCCACTTGGCTCTCCTTATAGGAGAGCTGGCGCGGCGTGAAACGCCGCGACTGAGAGGTTTCACGCAGCAAACCCAAAGACCGGAACACAGGAAAAACGCTGTGTTCCGGCCTTTTTTGAAAAACCGGTTGCAGAGCCGGAAAAAAACGGTTATAATGCACCTGTTGGCCTTGGAATCGTTTCCATGGCACGTATTCCATCACGGAAAGGACAGAGAAACATGATTTATTCTCCGCAGGATCTTCTCGATACCACGGAATCTCTGCTGAAATATGATGAGGACGAACGCCTGAGAGAGGCATCGCCCCAGCATCTGCATAACGCCCTTGGCCGGGCGGTGATGATCGCGGTGGGGGACAACTGGGCGAAATCCCGCGCCCGCCGCGCCGGAAAGCGCAAGGCGTTTTATCTCTCCGCCGAATATCTTGTCGGGCGGCTCGTATACAATAATCTTTTCAATCTCGGCATTCTCGACGAGATGCGCCGGGTATTCGCCGAGCGCGGCATCGATCTCGCCTGCCTGGAAGAGATCGAGGATGCGGCTCTCGGCAACGGCGGCCTGGGCCGTCTTGCCGCGTGCTATATGGACAGCGCCGCCACCTGCGGCGTGCCGCTGAGCGGCTACGGCCTGCGCTACCGCTTCGGCCTTTTCAAGCAGAGCTTTGAAAACGGCGCGCAGAAGGAATCTGCCGATGACTGGGAAAAGCACGGCGATCCCTGGAGCTACCGCCGCGAGAAGCACACCGTAAAGGTGCATTTTGCCGACCAGACCGTGCTCGCCGTGCCGTACGATACGCCGGTCATCGGCTATCATACCGACAACGTTGCCACGCTTCGTCTCTGGCAGTGCGAGGCCGAGCAGGAGCTCGACTTTGACGCCTTCAACTCCCAGGATTACGAGCGCGCTCTTACCGAGAAAAACCGCGCCGAGGACATCACCCGCGTTCTCTACCCGAACGACAGCACCCGCGAGGGCAAGCGCCTTCGCATCAAGCAGCAGTACTTCCTCTCGAGCGCGTCGCTGCAGGACATCCTGCGCACCTATAAAACCAGCGGCAACGGTGATTTGAACCGTCTCGGCGAATTCATCGCCGTGCAGCTCAACGATACGCACCCCGCCATGTCTATCCCCGAGCTCATCCGCCTGCTCATGGCGGAGGGCATCGAGTTTGACCGCGCGTTCGATATCACCCGCAGCGTGTTCTCCTATACGAACCACACCGTCATGGGCGAAGCGCTCGAGCGCTGGGATATGGATCTTCTGCGCAGCGTCGTGCCGGAGATCTGCGACATTCTCGTGAAGATCGAGGATCGCCTGCAGCAGGAGCTCCCCGGCGCAAATCTCCACGTTGTCTGCGACAATCAGGCGCGCATGGCCGACCTCTCGGTGTATATGTCCCGCAAGGTGAACGGCGTGGCGGAAATCCACAGCCAGATCCTCCGCGACGATCTCTTCCGCGCGTGGAACGAAAAATACCCCGACCGCATCGTGAACGTCACGAATGGCATCACGCCGCGCCGCTGGCTCGGCCTCTGCAACCCGGAGCTCACCGAGCTCATCCGCGCCGAGATCGGCGAAGGGTTCCTGCGCGATCTTGACCGCAT
>CAVIVK010000180.1:0-4439 GCA_963645975.1 Bifidobacteriaceae bacterium
GCTCGCCTTCCTTTTTGAGAAGGCTTTCGGGGATCAGAACGGGCATGGCCACGTTCTGATGGCCGGTCTTTTTGAACTCGCCGTCCATGATCTGCTGGATGTTCTCCCAGATCGCGTAGCCGTAGGGTCGCAGGATGGTGAAGCCCTTTACCGAGGCGTACTCCACCAGCTCGGCCTTGCGGCAGATGTCGGTGTACCACTGAGCAAAATCGGTCTCCATGTTGGTGATCTGCTCGACCATTTTTTCTTTCGCCATGATATTTCTCCTTTTATAACGGCGGGAGCCCTTCTCCCACCGCGGATTTAACCTCAATATTCTATGGTAGAGAGGCGCGCTTGTCAAGGTTTGTCGTGGGATAAGACTTGACAAGCTTTTATTAAATAGTATAATCTAACGATGACAAATTGTAACAGTATGAGTGGGGGTGTCCCAACTTGAATCGAAAAAGCTTTATGGCCGAGCTGCGGAGCCTTCTGGCGTTTCTGGACGCCGCTGAGCGCGAGCGCGTTCTCAACCGGTACGAGCGTATGTTCGACGAGGCCGGCGCAGAGGGCGAGGCTACGGTGATCCGCTGCTTTGGCTCGCCGGTGCGGCAGGTGCTGCAGATCGAGCGGGAATACCGCGAAGCGGTAGCGAGCGGGGAAACGCCGTTTGCCGACGGCGGCGCGGCGGCAGCTCCGGCGGAAACCGAAGCGCCGGAAGAGCCTGAGATCGTCGAAGAGGAATACGCGGAGACGGAGATCGCTTTCGATGAGGCCGAGCCGGAAACGGAAGAGCCCCTGCCGGAGGAAACCGGGGAAGAGCCGGAGCTTCTGCCCGAGGAGCCGGCGGCGATTGCGCCGGAAGTGCCTGCTGCGGCGGCGCCGGAGAGCCCGGCCTATGACGTGCTGCCGGAGATCGATCTTGACGATCTGGATTTCTCCGATCTCGGTCTGACGTTCCCGAAGAAAACGGAAACGCCGGAGGAACCGATAGAAGAGGAGGCGCCGGAAGAGACGGCGGAGAGCGATGAGGCCGCGCCCGCGGAGCCGGAGAATACGCCGGAGACCGAATCGGCAGAGGATGCACTCCTTGCCGCTCTGCTTGCGGAGGCTGCGGCGGAGACCCTGCCGGAGCCGGATGAGCCTTCCGCGTCGGAAGAAGAGGAAGAGTCTCCGACGGAATCGGAAGAGACCGTGACCGCGGAGAATGCGCCGGAAGTAGAACCGGAGACCGAGGAGACGGCAGAGCCGCTGCAGCCGGAAACGGAGAAGGGCGCGGAGCCGGAAGACTCCGAATCGCCGGAGACTCTGGAAGAGCCGGAGACGCCGGACGAAGCGGCGCTTACATATGATCCTCCCGCGGAGGAACCTCCCGTGGAAGAGGCGGAGCATACTCCGGAGGAGACTCCGGCGGACGAGCCCGCCGAAGAAGCCGAGATCGAAGAAGAGGACTACGAGGAAGTGGAGGAACGCCGTCCCGTTTCGGGCGGGCGCGCTTTCGCCGCAGTCGTTGTTACGATCCCGATGCTCGCGGTATGGGCGCTGCTGTTTGGCCTTTCGCTGGGGCTCGGCGTTGCCGTTCTCGGCATCGGCGCGGCGCTTGTCGCGGTGGGTGTGTATCTTACCGGGTACGTGTTTAACGGCGCGATCGTCCGTATGCCGGACCTGCTGCTGACGGCGGGCGCTGCCCTGGGCGTGTTCGCCCTCGCGCTGCTGCTTCTCTGGTCGGGCGTTTCGATCGCCGTGGCGGGCTGCACTCTCACGGTGCGCCTCACGCGCAGCATCTACCGCTCGATCCTGTATCCGAAGAAGGAGGAAAACGGCGTTGAGTAAAGTGTGGAGATGGGTAGCCATCGTGTTTTCCGTGCTGATGATCCTCGGCATTGCGCTGCTCGCCGTGGCGTACGCGACCGGCGGCAGCATTGAGCGCCTGATCCAGACGACCGATATTGCCGACATGACGAAATTCGTCAGCCGCGAACAGCTTCTGGTTTATGTGACCGCTGTGTTCCGCTTTTTCGGCGCGGCGTAACGGAATGCACATCGAAAGGACTGTCGGTGCAGACGATAGTCCTCGAAACTGAATCCGAAGAATAAAAGCTTATAAAAAAATTGCGGATGCCATCAGGCATCCGCAATTTTTTGAAATCAGAGAATATACTTGAAGAGCAGCAAAATAACGACGCCCGGCACGCCGAGAATACCGGAGACGATCGCGTTGAGCCAGCTCATCTCGAGCGATATTCCGATATACGAGCCGAAGAAGTTCACGAGAAACAGCATCACAAATCCGCCGACGGCGTGCAGCAGCAGCTTGAGCGCCAGCTTGATGGGCGTTTTGAGCAGTTTGATGAAAAAGCCGAGAAAAATGACGGCGACAGCAATGACAACGATCGTGGAAGCGGTAGACATGAACGATTCTCCTTTTCTTTTTGGCGAAAAATGGATGGAATGACAAAACCGGCGCGGCATATACTATGCTCGGCGGCGGTCAACAGCCGCCGCAAGCCGAAGAGACGGGAAAGAGAAAACTCTCTCGACGGGCGGAGTCTGTCTTTACAGACTCCGCTTGATTATTTTCAAACAAACCCCACTCCGTTGAGGGGTTTGTTTGAGGGGATAGCGGCTCGCCGCAGCGCACTCACTCCGGGTGCACGTTTGCGAGCCGAGAGGAGTTTTCTCCGACGCGCATGTCGCCGGAGAAAACGGTTGGAAACTTATTTGCGCCTGCGGGCGCAAACTCTGCGAGGCATTTGGGCGGGGGCATGATAGACTCCGCTTGATTTTTTTATTGAGGTATACTATACTATATAGCGCTTTTTTACAGAGTAATAAACCACTATATATGGAGAAACCAGATGGCAGCAGCAAAACCGCAGGAATACGGCAACGAAAGCATATCCCAGCTCAAGGGCGCCGACCGGGTGCGCAAGCGTCCGGGCGTTATCTTCGGCTCCGACGGACTGGAGGGCTGCGAGCACGCCGTATTCGAGATACTCTCCAACTCCATCGACGAGGCACGCGAAGGCTTCGGCAATATTATAACGGTAACTCTCTACGATGACAAGTCCATTGAGGTAGAGGATTTCGGCCGCGGCTGTCCCGTGGACTGGAACCCGGCGGAAAAGCGCTTCAACTGGGAGCTGGTCTTCTGCGAGCTGTACGCCGGCGGCAAGTACAAAAACGACGACGGCGGCGACTACGAATACTCGCTCGGCCTGAACGGCCTCGGCGCGTGCGCCACACAGTACGCCTCCGAGTATATGGACGTTACCGTCTGGCGCGACGGGAACAAGTATACGCTCCATTTCGCCAAAGGCAAGATCAAGGGCAAAATGCTCGTCGAGCCCTCGGATCGGAAAAAGACCGGCACAACGACCCGCTGGAAGCCGGATATCGAAGTGTTCACCGATATCAACATCCCGGAGAGCTACTTCCTCGATATTCTGCGCCGCCAGGCCGTCGTGAACGCCGGGGTGACGTTCCGCTTCCGCGCGCAGCACGGCGCAAAGTTTGAAACGACGGAGTTCTGCTACAAAAACGGCATTGCGGACTACGTGGCGGAGCTCGCGGGAGAGAACCCTCTTACACAGCCCTATTACATTGAGACCGAGAGAAAGGGCAAAGACCGCGAAGATAAGCCCGAATACAAGGTGCGCATGTCGGCAGCGTTCTGCTTTTCAAACCGGACGAACGCTATCGAGTACTACCACAACTCCTCGTGGCTCGAGCACGGCGGCGCGCCGGACGCCGCGGCAAAGACCGCGTTTGTCTATGCGATCGACGCCTACATCAAAAAGACCAATAAGTATCAGAAAAACGAGAGCAAGATCACGTTCCCGGATATCGCGGACTGCCTGATTCTTGTGACGAACTGCTTCTCCACGCGCACGTCCTACGAAAACCAGACAAAAAAATCCATCACGAACCGCTTCATCCGCGAAGCGATGACGGATTTCTTCAAAGAGAAGCTCGAAATATACTTTATTGAAAATAAGGCCGAGGCAGACCGCATTGCCGATCAGGTGCTTATCAACAAGCGCAGCCGCGAGCAGGCGGAAAAGGCGCGCGTGAGCATCAAGAAGAATCTTACGAAGAATCTCGATTTGGCCAACCGCGTGCAGAAGTTTGTGGACTGCCGCTCGCGCGACGCCGACAAGCGCGAAATATATATCGTTGAGGGTGATTCCGCTCTCGGCAGCGTCAAGCTTTCGCGCGACGCGGAATACCAGGGCATCATGCCGGTGCGCGGCAAAATTCTGAACTGTCTCAAGGCCGATTATGCCCGCATCTTCAAAAGCGAGATTATCACCGACCTCATCAAGGTGCTCGGCTGTGGTGTAGAAGTCGAAAAGCACGGCAAGGAGCTCAACAACTTCTCGCTGGAAAACCTCCGCTGGAACAAGGTCGTCATCTGCACCGACGCCGACGTCGACGGCTACCAGATCCGCACGCTC
>CAVIVK010000181.1:0-3466 GCA_963645975.1 Bifidobacteriaceae bacterium
CGTCCAGACGATCCACGCAGCATACGCGCCGAGACCGAGCACGCCCCAGTTGAGCAGGAGCTGGATGTATTCGCAATGCGCGGCGTCCAAAATGGCGTCCGGGAAATACCGGTGCTGCACATCGAGCGCCGCCAGCACACCGCAGCCGCCGCCGATGAGTTTTTTCCAAAGCGGGAAATCACCGAAGAGCGAGAGGCAGTATTTCCAAACGCCGCCGCGGTCGGTGCCCCAGGCATCGGAAAAGCGCAGCCATTCGTCCATGCCGCCGAGCGGTACGGCGTTCCACACGGTGTTGAGCAGCACAAGAAGGACTGCCGCCGCAAGGAACGCAGCAAGGAGGACGAAACCGTACACGCGCCGGATGCGAAGAAGCGTCCGCTCGCTCCGCTTCCGCAGCAGGAAATACGCTGCAAGAGATATCGCCGCAAGCGGCAGCATCAATACCGGCTCCGAGAGATGCCGGCCAAGCGAGGAGAGGAGCTTTCCGAAATCATAAACGATCGCCCGGTAAGCGAGCACGGAAAGAGCCGTGCCGGCAAGCAGCAGCGGATAGCGCCGCAGCGCGTCCGGTTCCTTCTTCGCGAGCAGCGGCAGAAGTACGAGCGCCGCGCCGATGCCGAGCACCGCGCACTCGCTCCGCACCGCCATAGCCGCCCAGAGGCCAACTATGCAGACGATTCCGAGAAGGACACCTTTCCAAAGGCGTTTCTCCGCAAGAAGCGCCGCGGCGCAGACCGGCCAGACAAGCGTGAGATATGCCCCGGCAAAATTGATGTTGCCAAGCGTGGATATGTACCGCCCGCGGTCAAATTCCCGGAGCTGCGAACAAAAGCCAAGCACATCCCACCCCAGATGGTTGCATACCGTGAGCGCGCCGCTGAGAAAAAGGCCGAGGCAGAGCGGAACGAGAACATCCTGCCTGCGCACGCACGCGCCGGAAAAGGCAAAGTACAGCGCGGCGTAGAGCCACATCATGCCGAGGCCCTGATAGCGTCCGCGCTCGCCGAGAAACGATCCGGCGAAGTCACCGCCCGTGACAGAGGCGGCAAAGCATACGGCGCAAAATGCGATCGCCGCCCACTCTGCGTTTGTGAGCTTTCGCCGCGGCAGGCCATTTTCCCGGTAGAGCGTAAAGCCGAGGCGCGCGCGAACAAACACGACTGTCGGCACGGTGAAGCAAATGGTTTTTGTTTCGGTGATATCGAAAAAGCCGTCGTGCACGGCAAGCGGCAGCAGCGCGAGCATCAAAAAGAGATACCCCCGGCAAAGCCACGTTTCCACGGCCGTTTGTTTCACGGCAGTATTTGCCATGATGCCATCCTCCTTTTCCATAACCACTTTGACGGCGGGCGGCATCATGCCGTCCCGCTCTCGCCGAAAAGCTCCCGCGCCTCCAGCTGCAGCAGACGGCTTACCTCCAGCGCAATGTCATTGAGCGTTCCGCCGAGATCGCCGCGAAACCATTGCTTATAGAGATTGACGATTCCCCCGGCAAAATATGTGACCCGAAGCTCCACCATGCGCGAGTGGCGCATACTCTCCGGGATGTCGCTGTCGCGGAGCATATAGTCGGTAAACGCCTTTTTGAGCTTTTCCATGAACATCTCCGAGCCGTTGGCACGGATCAGAATCCGGTAAAACTCCGCATCCTCCTCCAGATAGCGGCTCAACTGCAGAAGAAGCGGCGCGGGGTTGCGGAAGAAGCTCGTGAACCGGAATTCCTTGAGCACATCCAGCATTTTCGCAATGATTTCATTTTCGATCTCCTCCGTAACGCCGCGCACATCGGGGTAATGCGCATAAAACGTCGCCCGGTTGATATCCGCTCTCGTCACGATGTCCGTCACCGTGATTTTGGAAAGCTCCTTTTCCTTCAGCAGCGCGGCATATGCCTCGCGGATCATGCGCCGCGAGCGCTTTGCGCTGCGGTATTCGGCTTTTCCGCCGGTTTTCTCTCTCATCGTTTCCTCCAAACTCCGTTAATTTTCATACAGTTGTCGGATTTTATATATTCTATTAAAATTTGATGGTTGTATCTTTTTCACGCGGTACTATACTGCAAGCACAGTCAAAAGTCAACGGCTGTAGGATTTTGAGTTTTCAGGATCGGAAAGGAGTTCCTATTTATGAGAAACTATGACCGCGTTCACCCCCCGCAAGCCGGAGGGCATTGAAGAGAGAAAAGCATACATTGTCGGCGGCGGCATCGCCGGACTTTCCGCCGCGGCGTTTCTCGTCCGCGACGCGCAGATGCCGGGCGAAAACATCACCGTTTATGACCAGCTCCCCGTGTTCGGCGGTTCGATGGACGCCGCGGGCAGCGCGGCAGGCGGCTATGTTTCCCGCGGCGAGCGCGAGTTGGAGCCGTACATGGAGTGCCTGTGGGATCTTTTCGGCAGCATTCCTTCCCTGTACGAAGAGGGGCGCACGGTGCTCGACGAAACCCGCGAGTGCAACAAGAACTGGGAGATCGATTCCCAGCATCGTCTGTGGGAGCAGGGCTTCCAGCCGCACGACGAATCCACGATGGGCGTCACCCCGGAGATTCAGGAGCAAATGATCAAAATGATGCTCACGCCGGAGGACGAGCTGGAGGACGTGACCATTGAGCAATGGTTCAGCCCCGCCTTCTTCCAGAGCCAGCTCTGGTACTATTGGAGCGCGATGCTTGCCTTCCAGCCGTATCACAGTCTGATCGAAATGCGCCGCTACGCCGTGCGATTCATGCATCAGCTGCATCTGATCCGCAGTCTGCGCGGTATCCTGCGCACGAAGTACGACCAGTACAACAGCCTGATCCGCCCGCTGGAAAAATATCTTGCCGACCGGGGCGTGAAGTTTGTCTCCGGCGCGACCATCACAGATATGGACATCCGCATCGACGGCACGGACAAGACTGTGACGGCGCTGCATATCGGCGAAGGCGCCGACGAGACGATCGTTCCCGTGGCGGACGGCGATCTTGTATTCTTCACCAACGGCTCCATGACGCAGAATTCCACGCAGGGCAGCATGACGGAGGCTCCCGTGATGAACCGGGACACCGTGCACAAGGGCTGCTTCTCGCTGTGGGAAAAGCTTGCGAAGAAATGCCCCGAATACGGTCATCCAGAGAAGTTTGCGTTCGATCCGGACAAGAGCAACTTTGTCTCCTGCTCCGTGACGGTGCGCGACTATCCGCAGTTCTTTGACTATCTCGCCGAAAAGACCGGCAACCCGACCGGCAAGGGCGGCTGCTCCACCTTTGTGGATGCGCCGTGGTTTATAAACTACAACGTGCCGCTCCAGCCCGTCGCGCCCGATCAGCCGGAAAACGTCCAGTTTATGTGGTTCTACGGCCTGCATGCGAACAACTGCGGTACGTATACGAAAAAGCCCATGACGGAGTGCTCCGGCGAGGAGATCATGCGGGAGTTCCTGTATTACTGCGGTCTGGAGGACAAGATCGACGAGATCATGCCCCATA
>CAVIVK010000182.1:0-3629 GCA_963645975.1 Bifidobacteriaceae bacterium
GATGTGCTCCAGATCCCAGTCTTTCAGCTCGTCCTCGGTGAAGTAATGCATGTGCATGCGGGAGAATACGGATCGCAGCGACTGGCGCTCGCCCGCAAGAGCTTCCTCCACCACGGGAAGGCAGCTCCGGGAAAACACGCCGAAGAGCGGCTCATACCGTCCGCTGCGGCGCTCGATGATGCAGCCGTCGTACCCGTCCAGCCCGGCGCACAGCGTGCGCACAAGCGCGGGATCGCCGTTCGGCATATCCGTGGCGGTGAGAAACACCGTGTTCTCTTCGGTGCGCGTAAACGCCGAGTACAGCCCATTGAGTGGTCCCTGCCCGGGAAAAGCGTCCGGCAGCTCCATGTATCCTGCGCAGTCGAACCGTCCGGAACGGTTCACGGAAAATGCCACCGGGCCGAGGACGGAATAGCGCCGGGCAAGCATCTGGCTCATGGGTTCAGCATCAACCGGGAGAAGCGCTTTGTCTCTCCCCATACGGCGGCTCATGCCGCCGGTCAAAATAACAGTCAACATAGCTCATCCCCCCTTTTGTATCCGGTATTATACTCCGGCATGTGGAAAACCGCAAGAGCCGCACCGGAAGAGGAGCGGAAAGCATTTTTTCGAATTGACCCAGAATACAGCAGACCGGCGGCTTTCCGAAATTGGAGAGCCGCCGGTCGCTTACATTTAGGAAGAATTATAGCACCCAGAAAAGCGCCGTGCCGAGGAACGTGCCGACAGCATAGCCAAGCGCGCCGCAGATGAGCCCCGGCGCGGTGAGCGCATCGCAGCGAAGCTGCTTCGTGACCGCCGGGATAAACGCCGGACCATACAGCCCCGCCGTCATCGTGACGATGGCGCAGTCCGCGCCGATGCGGAAAACGCGGCAGAGCAGCAGGTGCAGCAGCGTGGAGCACACCGTGATGGAGGCAAGCAGCGCGACCATGTGCAGCAGATTTCCGCCGAGCGTGCCGAGATCGAGCGAGCTTGCCAGCGCAAACGAAAATACGAGAATGAGATAGTGCCCCGCGGCGGCGTTTTCCTTCACATTCCGCACCTTTGGCACGAACGAGAGCGCAAGCCCGAGCACCGTCCCCGCGATCATTACCGCCGGAACGAGCGGATCGGTGAGCGCGCCGCCCTGGATCTTCCAAATCACAAAGCCGATAACCGCGCCAACGAGCACGCACCCGAGCGAGAGGAGGAGATTTCGCACGATGCCGCGGTGAAAGCCGTTCCACTCAAGCGCATCTACATTCTCCGCGCCGCCGCTCTCGCGCATATACGCGCCCTGTTTTGCGTGCCGGTCGAGAACTCTGGCGCAGAGGGGCTTTGCAAGCGTGAGAATGAATATGTAAAAGACGGTACCGACGATCATGTCGGAGAGATTGCCGATGGCGATCGTGTCACCCGGCACGCCGAAAATGACGCCGATGGCGTTAAAGTTTGGCGAGCCGCCGGTGTACATGCCCGCGGCCATCGCCGCGAGCTGCCGTCCCCACGGGAAGCTTGCTCCAAGCGTCCGTCCCAGAATCACAACGACCGCGCTCACGGCGAGCAGCAGCAGTACAAACGAAATGAGCACCGGCTTTGCCAGCCGCCGCACGTCGGCAAGGTTCGTTCCGAACATCAAAAGCGGAATGGCGAGCCCGATGCACACATAGCTGCCGATCTGCCCGACGTCGGCATTCAGGCGGATATCCAGCCCGGCCTTCCGGCAGAGAAACGCCGCCACCGCAACAACGATGCCCCAGAAATACGCCATCGCAATTGTGCCGAACGTGCGCACGAGCCCCTTTTCCCGCTGCCGCAGGATGAGTACCGGTACGCCGAACACCGCGATAAGCTGCAAAACCGTAACGATCATAGGTCTTCCCTCCCCATTTCTTTGCATAGCATACCGGATTTTCCGGCGAAAGAAAAGAGAAAAAAAGGATTTTTCACACCCCCTTTTCAAAAGCACATTAAAGTGATAAACTGCGGGTTAAGAAAAGGGAGGGAAGCTTGTATGGGAATTTTATCTCAGCTCAACAGTCCGGCCATGTATCTCATCTGCGGCGGCATCATCTTCTTTGTGGCCGTGGTATGCGTGTTCTTCATGATCCGCGCCTACCGCGCCGGCGTCGCCATCGGCATGGACAAAACGAAAATGAAGCGCACCATCACCGCAAGCGCCACGTTTGCCGCGCTGCCG
Source organism: Bifidobacteriaceae bacterium (assembly GCA_963645975.1). Classification (GTDB taxonomy): domain Bacteria; phylum Bacillota; class Clostridia; order Oscillospirales; family Oscillospiraceae; genus Apopatocola. The sequence goes on from CAVIVK010000182.1 coordinate 2,183, forward strand.
AGCGTCGGTATCCTGCTCGGCGTCATCGCGCTCTCGGGCAGTCTCGGCACGCCGTGGTCGTGGCTGCGCCTTTCGGTCATCGGCGCGCTGCACTATGAAACGCAGGTCGCGGAGGCCGCGGCGGAGGCGGTCGGTCTGCCGGGTCTTTCGGCTTCGGCGATGACGGCGCAGGCATTCACCACGATTGCCCTTCTGATGGGCGTTTGCATCATGTGGGGCATGGTGTTTTCCATTCTTTTTAATAAAAAGTATCTCTCCCGCCTCAAAGCGCCGAAAAAGGAGGGCGCGGCGGGCGGCGGCTTTGGCGACACGGCGATGACCGCCATGTTCATCGGTCTCGTGAGCGCGTACATTGGAAGCTACATCGGCGCTCTCGTCTCCGGCGCGGGACGGTTCACGTTTGCGGGAAGCTGGATGCCGCTTGCGGTCGTTGCGGTATCGGCGGCGGTGATGGCGGTGTTTGTATGGCTTGCCGAAAAGAAGAACGCTGCGTGGGTCGATAACTTTTCCATCGCGGGCAGCATGCTCGCGGGTATGGCGGCAGCGGTGCTGCTGCGCGGCGTATAAGGAGGGAATGCAATGAACGAACAGGAAAAGACCGCCCGGTTTGAGGCCTACAACCGCCGGACGCATACCTATGGCCGCATCGCCTGCGGCGTGACGCTCGTGCTGCTGCTCGGCGCGCCGTTTCTGATGGGGTATATTCTCGGCGCCATGCCGGATATGCGCGCATTTGGGAAGGGCTTTCTTGCCATCGGCATCGTGTGGCTCGTGAGCTGCGTGGCGGAATATCTCGTCTATACGCCGATGCTCGGCGCGGGCGGCGGGTATCTCGCATTTATCACCGGGAACCTAATTAATATGAAAATTCCGTGTGCGGTCAATGCGCGCGATATCGTAGGCGCCAAGACCGGCACGCCGGAAAACGAGATCATCTCCACGCTCTCGATCGCGACGGCGTCGCTCGTGACGATCGTGATCCTCGCGCTCGGCGTGCTGCTGCTCATCCCGCTTCAGCCGGTGCTGCAAAGTCCCGCACTCCAGCCGGCGTTTGACAACGTTGTCCCCGCGCTCTTCGGCGCGATGGCGTATAAGTACTACCGGAAGAACATGAAGATCGCGCTCTGGCCGCTCGTCCTTATGAGCGTGCTCTTCATCCTTGTGCCGGGGCTGCTCGGCTCGACGAGCTTTATGATATTGCCCTCCGGCGCGATCGCCATCGGCGTGGCGTACTTCCTGTACCGCCGTGCGCGGAAGGAGACGGCGGCATGAGGATCGTAGGCTATGTTCTGCTCGCCGCGCTCGGCGTGCTCGTGCTGCTTCTGCTCGCGGCGGTGATCCGCACGCTGTGCATGAAGAAAAAGACTTCGGACTATACGCCGCGTCCGGATCCCGCGCGGGAGCGGGAATACGCGGAGAAGCTCTCACGCATGGTAGCGTACGAGAC
>CAVIVK010000183.1:0-16057 GCA_963645975.1 Bifidobacteriaceae bacterium
ATACGGAGACGATATAATCTCCCACCGTGGCGATCACAAGCTTGTCGGGAATGCCGCATATCCAGCGCCGGGCAAGGATGTTTTCACGAAGCGCCGCGCTGAGCGCGGTCACATCGCCGCCGTCCTTCACGTGGAACGCGCCGCAGGTAAACGTGTTGAGATTCATCATGTGCACGAGAGAGGCGGCACCATCAATCTTCCCGGCTTCGTCCGCGGGGAATCCCAGCGAGGAATTGAGGATATCGGCATCGTTAATACCGAAATTGCCGGGTGCGCCATCGCGCATGTTCTCCTCGGAATAATCGCCGCCGGCGGCGGGAAATTGTTCCTCGTCGGAATAGCTGTTCCAGACGGTTTCAAGCAGTTCGAGCGCGCTTGCCGGGGCGTCATCGGTCGTGTCCGCCGGAGCGGACGCGCCGCAGGCCGCGAGAGAAAGAAGCAGCACCGCGCAGAGAATCGCGGAAATTGTTTTTTTCATGAGTATATTCTCCTTTTTACGGATATGGTAATCGTAAGACGGAATTAGATTTCCCTTTGTTCCCGAAAAAAACCGGACGGCGGAGGAATGACCTTCTGCCGTCCGGCTCATTATTCCGGCCGTGTTCAGCCGTTTTCATCGCCGGTTTCCTTCTCCGGCGGATAATAGACCTGAACAGCGTTTCCCGTCCAGTAGCTTGTGAGCTCTCCGGCGGTCATTTCCTCGCCGTAGATCGTCGCGCGCAGGAAGTTGCGGTTGACCACAAAGTCCGTGTTGTAGATGGAAAGGCCGTTCGCGTCGAGTCCGCGCCAGAACGAGCCGGGCGTCGGACATTGCTGCATCTGGATGTCATAGGTCAAGAAATCCGGCGCCTGCAGCAGCAGCGAAGCGCATTGTCCCATGGTGATGTCGGTGCTGACGATGGACATGATCTCCTTCGCGAGCGCGTACTGCTCGGTAAGGCTCATTTTCTTCACATTGTTCCACATCTGCATGAGTACTTCGCGCTGCTTCTCACTACGGCCGGTGTCACCGCCATAGTGACGCTCGCGGCAGTAGCCGAGGATCTGGAAGCCGTCGGTGATCTCGTAGGTGCCGTCCTGATCGGTCGGGAAATAGCAGCGGGGCGTATCGGTGCCGTAATAGGCATCGTTCATCCGGCATGCCTCGCGGATGCGGATGTTGATATCCGCTGCCTCTTCCTTGGTAACGGTAACCGTGATAGGACCGACCTTAGAGGCGATCTCAGCAAAATCGAGAAAGTCCACCATCGCCCAGTTGTCCACGTCGATGGCAAAATTGCGCGTGCTTTCGATCGTATTGATGAGCATATCCACGCCGCCAAAGCGTGTCGCCCAGTTCAGATGGCCAGTACCCCAATCGGCGATCTCCACCTGCGTGTCGCGCATGAGAGAGGTGAGCCACATGGTTTTCGTCGTCTTGTTGATGGAGAGGAGGATCATTGCATCGCTGCGTTCCAATTCCTCCGTGCGTCCGTCTGAGCCGATGAGCAGAATGTTATAAACGTTCTTATCGCTCATCACCTCTTCGGCAGACTCGGCCAAACTGCTGCGAAGCTCCATTTCCTCAAGCTTCGCTTTTTCCTCTTCCGTAAGCGGTGCAGCCGTCGGCTCCGGCGTAGCCGTTACCTCCGGTGTTGCTTCAACCGCCGCGGACGGTATCGCCGTCGGCGCCGGCGTGGTGCGCGAGTGGCTGTTGAGCTGGCCGTACATATCGCGGAAGATCAGAAATACCGCGAGCAGAATGACGAGGATGACCGCCGCGATCACAATAATAACGGTGCGTCCAACGTGCTTTTTCTTTTTTTCGGGGCGCTCGCTTACCGGCGCTTCCTGGACATTTCCCGTCTCTTTGGTCTCTTTGACTTCTTTGACTTCCCGGGTCTCTTTCAGATGGCGGCCGCCCTTTCCGGAAGAGTTTGTGTTTTTATTCATAATGGTCCCCCTGTGGTAATCTGGGTCATAGTTTTTGTATTTTATCATACCCGCGCAGCGTTTGCAAGCGCAGGAAAAAGCAGACGGAACACATCCCGTCTGCTTTTCCAAAATCATTCAATTTTTCTCGACGTCGTACACCGTCTCGGTGCCGTCGGGCTGCACGAGGGTGTACACCGTGAAGCCGTCATAGGGCAGCACACCGTCCTTGCCGCCGGTGACGAGGCAGCTGGAAGCATACTCCGCTTCGCCGGTCGGCATGCCGATGGCGTCATAGAGCTCCTGCACCGGCTGGCCCTTGAGCGCGAGCACCTGCTCAATCAGACCGGCAACTTCATCCTCCGCGCCGTCGCCCTCCGGCTCGGCAGGGGCTTCCGTTGCGGCAGGCTCTCCGCTTACCGGAGCTTCGGTCACAACGGGAGCTTCCGTCGCGGGCGCTTCGGTGGGAGCCGGGGTTTCGGCGTTTCCGCCGCAACCGGCGAGGGCGAGCGCCATCAGCGCGGCGAGCAGCAGAGCAATGATTTTTTTCATAAATGTGGTCTCCTTTGATATCTTTGGTTAATCTATGGCATAGACGGCGGAAAGGCGGAAAAAGTTCCCTCCCGCCGATGCATATACAGCGTCAACGGCGCTGCCGTCCGGCAGCGAGACAATAAACCCATCCGGACGCGGCACAGCCTCATAGAGCGTGCCGCCGGAAAGAACGTAGACATTGGACGCATCGTCCGGCGTCATACCGTCCCATGTACCGGAAAAGATCGTGTGTCCTTCCGTACCGGCGCTCTCCGTCATCCGGGCACTCCCCTCCCCCGGCGCGGCAGAAGCCACGAGCGAGGCATCCCGCTCCGGCGCGGGGGCGAGCGAATCGTACTCCACGAGATAGCGGAGATTTCGCTCCACAAGCTCGATCAGAAGCGTTCCGCCCTCTGGGAGCGTCGCGGCGGTGTACTCGTTCCGGCGGGAGAATTCCGCCGAGGCGAAGCTCTGCGCGAGATACGGATAGAGATTCCGCCCGAATGAGTCGCGGTAGCAGAGAAGCGCGCCGGTACCGGCGCCGTTCTCCGTCGTGATCGTCACGCGATCGGGGTTTTCGGTGTTCGCGGTGAACGAAAAACCGGGAGCATACGTGAAATCTTCTTCCAGACTTTGCCCCGCGGGGTAGAGCATTTCGTAAAGGTCACCGCGGTGGGTGTTTCCGGCGGACACGGTATTCGCAAAATATCCGCCCTCGCGGTTAAGCGAGACAAGCAGCGCATCGGCGGCGAGAGCCGCGCCCTTCGCGTTCCAATGGCTGTCCGTTTTAAAATAGAGAGGCTCGCCCGAATGCGCAAGCTCATCGCGCAGGAGGTAGGACGGCTCGGACGGACGCGCGAACACCTCGCGCAGATCAAGATACGAAACGCCCATTTCGTCGAGCTGCGCATAGAGCGCATCCATGTTGGACGCTCCGCCGAGGCGCGTCCGCTCCGGCATATACTCCGGATAAAGCGTATTCTTGTTTGGTGCTGCGGTGAAGAGAAAGTCTCCGCCGAGGTTTTCCGCGTACTCCTGCAAAAGATAGAGCGTGCGCGCCGCGCAGTAGATCTCGCGCGCGGTCATGGGCGCATCGCCGGTATAGTCGTGAATGGTCGGCGCATAAAAGAGCCAGCCGTCGCGCCCGAGCAGGACATTCTCCGCCGTGGACGTGTGGAAGAGCGCCGCGTTGAGCTTTGCCCAGGCGGTGATCCCCTCCAACCGGAAGGAAAACCGGCCGTTTACATAGGCTGCCGTTTCTGCGAGAACATCGGGATTAAACTCTCCGTCCGCCGCGATCACCGGCGCGGCAGGCAAAATCTCGTTTGCCGCGGCGTCCGCGCCGCCGGTCAGGAGAAGTCCCAGACCGGGGACAAGGCACACAGCGAGGAACAGCAACGTAAAGATAAGAGAGAGCGTTTTTTTCATATCGTCCGCCCCTCCTTAAAACTGCTGGTAAATGAACGGCGTAAAGCTCCCGCCCGAAAGGGCGAGGATCGCCGTAAGCAGGCCGAGCAGCGCAAGTATATCCCATGCGATCTCCCAGCCGCGGCCAACGCACCGCCGCGTGAGCGCAGGGACAATGGGCGTTGAGAGAATGATGCCGAAGATAAGCGCCGCGATACGCGCGCCGGTCAGGATTTCTTCCGCGGCGAGCACTCCCGCCGCGCCAGCGCCGGCAAAGGAAAACATCCGGGAAAGGAGCAGAAAGCCCTGCTGCACAGAGGAAGCACGGAACATCGCAAAACCGAGGATGACCGCGAGCAGCGTATAGACATGCATCGCGATCCGCCCGCCGCGCTTTTGGCGCAGCTTTTCGATCGGCGCTTTCAAAAGTCCTTCGCCGGAGACGAGCACGCCGTGCCAGAGGCCCCAGAGGATGTACGTCCAGCCCGCGCCGTGCCAGAGGCCGGTACAGAAAAAGACGATGAGCTTATTTCGCACCGTTGTCCACTTCCCGCGGCGGCTGCCGCCGAGCGGAATATAGAGATAGTCTACAAACCAACGGTTGAGCGTCATGTGCCAGCGCCGCCAGAACTCGCTCACGCTGCCGGAGACATACGGATAATTGAAGTTTTCCGGGAATGTGAAGCCGAAGAGCATGCCGATGCCGATGGCCATATCACTATAACCGGAGAAGTCAAAGAAAATCTGGAGGCAGTAGCTCACCGCACCGAGCCACGCAAGCCCCATGCCGAGGGAATCCGGCGCGAGGGCGTAAACGGCATTGGCGACCGCCGCCGCGCTCTCGGCAAGCAGAAGCTTTTTCAAAAGGCCGCGCACAAATCGGCGAAGCCCCGCCGCCGTCATTTCCGGTGAAATCGGATGATCGTCAAGCTGCGCCGCGGCGTCCTGCCAGCGGACGATCGGCCCTGCAATCAAGCGGGGGAAGAACGCAAGATACAGGAAGAGCGTGTCCGCTCTCCGGCAGACGCGGGAGGGCTCGCGGTACACATCCACGAGATAGGAGATGCCGTGGAATGTGAAAAACGAAATGCCGAGCGGCAGCGCAAACGGCTGCGAGAGCGCCGGAAGCCCCAGCGTTTCGAGCACGAACGCAAGGTATTTATAAAATCCGAGCAGCGCAAGATTGCCCGCCGCGGCAACGCCGCACCAGAGCTTCGCTCTCTTTTCGTCCCCGGCGATGAGCCGCCCGAAAAGATAGTCCCAGAGAAACGCCGCGAGCAGCACGGGGAGCGTGGCAAGGCCGCCGAAGCCGTAGAACACCGCGCTCGCAATTGCAAGAAAGATGTTCTTTGTCCGGCGTCCCGGCATAAGCCGGTAGAGAAGAAACGCCGCGGGGAAAAAGAGAAACAAAAATCCCGCCGTATTGAACGCCACAGCCGTGCCTCCGTTCCTTGGTACATATGGAAATATTATAGCGTATTTCTCTGTCCAGCGCAAGACAGAGCTTTTCGGCGCCGCGCCGATTCGACAAATTTACAGTTTCTCCATAGATTTTTTGCATCGCGGTGCTATAATGCAAAATACGGAAACAGCCAACCCGTGTCATTATCGGAAAGGAGCACATACAATGAACGAAAACAAAGTGCAGACCATCGTAGAAAAGGTCAAAGAGCTCGTGCAGCGCGGCAACGTCTCCCGCATCGTCGTCCGCAAGGGCGAGCGCATCCTGCTCAACATCCCCGTGAACGTCGGTATCGTCGGCGGCGTCGTGGCGGTTGCCTCCGCCAAGTGGCTGCTGCTTGCGAGCATTCTCGCTACGGTCGGCTTCGGCTGCTGTGTCGAGGTCGTGAAGGAAGACGGCAACGTTGTCAACGTCATGGATGAGGAGGACGCCAAGCGCGTCCGCACCGCCGCGCAGAGCGCGGTCTCTTCCGTGAAGGACGCCGTGCATTTTGAAAAGGTCGTTGACCAGACGACCGAGGCCACCTGGACCATGCCGGAAGAGGATACGTCCGAGGCGCCGGAAGTGCACACCGAAGTTCCTACCGAAGAGCACCACGAAGAGTAAATCGACAAAGCCCAGGCACACGGGGGAAAGACCTATCGTCTTTCCCCCGTGTTTTTTCTTGCATTTCCCCGAAGAATATGGTATAACAGTCCTGCATGAGTTAGGCAATGCTAACTCATGCAGGACTGTTATATTCGAAGGATACTCTCATGTTCAGCACTCTCAGCAAACAACAGGAAAAACTCCTGCATGCCTCTCCCCTATTCGACGGCCTGACACCGGAGCAGATTCGCCCGGTACTGTACTGTCTGCAGGCCAAGGTGCGCTGTGCCGCGCCGCGGCAGATCATCATTCACCCGCAGGAGCGCTCTTCGGGGCTGTTCATCGTTCTCTCCGGCGCGATTGAGCTGGTTCATACGGACGCCAACGGCCGGAAAAGCACCATGAACATTCTCTATCCGGGGGACTGTCATTGTGAAAATATCGGGCTGCTGGACACGCTCTCCGCGCAGGTACAGGTTCTGGCGCTGGATGAGGTCACCATGATAAAGCTGGCTGATTTTCTGGCCGCCGACCGCAGCGCTCTCTGCCGGGAGCTTGGCCGTATGCACACGGAAAAGCTGATCGCCGTTCGAGGCAACCGCATCCGACTGACCTTCGGTAGTGAGGCCGCCCTCCCCTGACTTCTCAAAAAACGCCCCGTGGGAGTTGTCCATAAAACAGGTTTTGAGAAACAAATACTATGGCAGTTGCCGAACAAGGGTTGCTGACAAAAGGGGTATGTACCGTTACGGTACATACCCCTTTGCTTTGAGGGTTGTTGTAAAGATGGATGGGATGGATTTTGTGCGATTTAAGGTCGATAATTAAAAATTAGCCTACTTTTAAACGATGCAAAAATCAGGGGCGATGACGTCCATACCATTGCGTAGGCACAGCTCATATGTCATTAAATGCCGATTTTCAACCCATCCATGAAGTCGCTCCTGATGTCATTTTTCAGGATAATGGTACAGAAATCCCTATTTACAGCGACAAAACCTCTAAATTTGCAACTGTTTTCGCTTGTCCTGCTGAGCAAGTAGGATAGACAAGTACGAAGAAACGTGCTATAATTTTTGTAAGTACTCTAAAAGACCACGTTAACATGTTAGGTCGCTGTCTGGCGGCACTTATTAACGGAGGTTTTGGTTATGAAAAACAAGCAAACGAAAAAGGCTACGGTCGATGCAATCAATGTGATGATCCGCCACGCAGACAGGGGGCCTTCCGGATTTTGGGTGGAGGATCACGAGGGCTGTGGCAATCCAGCGGTCTTTCCGGAATTTGAGGAAGGTTTGAAGCGAGGAAGGCTCGTCCAGAAAGAACATATTTTTTGCCCATGGAATACTGCCATCATGTATGGTGATGGGCATGGCAACATAATCACGGGTTGCTATCATAGCTGCTCTATTGATAAGGCGAGGTATCTGTCTGCTCAGGAATTGAAAGAGATTCTTGTCCGCTTCAAAACACGTATGGAAAATGGCGATTACGATTGCGTTGAGCATTTATCTCCATTGCTGACAAAAGACGAAAGCAACCACATAGAGGATCGCATCCTTGCGGAGCAGCATGAGCGCGAACGCTGTGAAGAACAAAAGCGGAAGGAACGGCTAAAGAGGGCGGCTTCCCTGATTGCCAAGTATCCAGATGAAGAATCTCTTTGGGCACTCTACTACGGAGAAAAGAATTGTGTATTAGACGAAGGTGGGATAATTCTTTTCGACCCGGCGTCCCAGCATAATGTTGCTGGAGCAGAGAAATTCTCCTACAATGAATATCTCGACGTTCAATTCGCGTCTTTGGGTAAGAAACACCGTCCGTACTTTGCTAACTGCTTTTTCAATGCGGTTATATTTCATTTTAAAGGACAGATTGAGAAGGTTAAGCCAAAACATATTTGCTTTAAACGGATATTTATCTGCGGGATGTACACCAATGGGACAATGTTTGACGGAAAAGAGGACCACGTCTGGATGGATAAATCCGGTTTTAAAAGGTACGGCGTTGGTGATAGTGTTTCGTTCGGTGCCGAGGTCTACCGCTATGTAAAAACCGGAAATGGAAAACAGATTGACTACGGACTGCGTAACCCGACAGGCATTCAAAAAATCGAAGCCTATGAACTCCCCAGCAATAATGCGTTGATTATGCAGGAAGTTGAACAGCTTATCTGCGAGACTTGTTTTCTAAGCGAGCAGTGCAATCGTAATTACTGCACAATGAATCCAAAGGAAAAGCGTTTGCTCAAACAAGAAATGTTCCGCGCAATAAAGGCACGAACAGATAAGGAGACGCAGAAATGAAACGGTTCTTCCTTATGTGGTGGCTTGTAATTGCATTGTTGCTGAGTGGGTGCGGATCGTCGGCGTCTCGTGTTGAAACACTGAGAAGTTGGTCTTTTCAGTATAACGAGGGGACAAGTGATTACAGCCTTTTCTTTGGCTTGGCTGATAAAAATGATAAGTCTCTGTCAGCCGATGTCGATGTTGATATTCGAATCGTAAATGATGAGGATGAAGAGGTTTATACTGGTGCGAAGTCCGTTTCTACTAATGATTTTGGCTATTATACCAGTCAAGTTGCCGGAGAACAGTATCTTGCCAATGTGAGAATCCCTGCCGCTGAGATCAGAACTGGAACGTCCGCAAGCGGGAAGGTTTATTTCACCGTGTACAAGGAAAATGTGGTTCAGTTTGACGAAGTAAACTGCGATGCTCTGTATTGCTTGCCTATTGAAGATGTTCAAGTGACGTTTGATTCATTTCCGCTGGATTTGAAGGTGAAGAACTTCATGGGCGGCACGGCATCCGTGATTCAAATTCAAGGAGCCGAATTTAAGTTTGACAAAGACTATTCTCCACAGCTGACCATTACAATTACCGGAGAAAAGAAGAGGGGGAGTAGTGATTCCGGGTATGATATGATTAGTTATAAGCTGTATGATAGTGCGGGTTATCTGGTAGATTCCGGCAATATATACCTATCTTCTCTGAGCGCCGGAGATAAGTTCAAGGATAACTCTGTTGTGATCTATGACATTACTCCCGGCGAATCCTACACATTCCAGTTATCAGAGTATAGCTGGTGAGCTTTCGCAATCTTTTCACAAATGCAAAGGTTTGGGACTATCCCAAAAGTCAGGACCACCGGCGTAAGCCGGTGGTCCTGACTCTGTCACAGCATGGTCTCGTCGTACACCGCTCTCGCGCCGCCGATGAATTTGGGGCGCGTGCGCGCCGCGACGACCATCGCCGCGCCGATCGTGTGGTTCTCGAGCCGCACCGGCACGGCGACCTTTTTGAGGTGCATGCCGATGAGCGTGAGGCCGATGTCGAGCCCGGCATCCGCTTTGATCTCCTCGAGCGCAACGGGCTCCTCCAGCGCGGCATACACCTGCGTAGCGAGCGAACCGCCCGCCTTCGGCTGTGGGACAACGTTCACAATCTCCGCGCCCGGCACCGCCGCGCGCTCGGTGATGATGGCGCGGTTTAAGTGCTCGCAGCATTGCACCGCAAGGAAAATGCCGCGGCTTTTTGTCACATCGAGAAGCGCCCGGGATATCTCCCCGGCCGTCTCTATGCTGGAGTTTGTGCCGATCTTCGATCCCACAACCTCGCTCGTGGAGCAGCCGACCACGAGAATGCTCCCGCGCTTCAGTCCAGCCTTTTCACAAATTTCGGCGGCGGCCGCCGCCGTCTGTTCATATACCGTCATGACTCTTTTCTCCCTTCAGGCCTTCTGCATGATCCGGCTTTTTTCCAGCGCCTTCACGAGCAGCACGCCGAGGATGAGTCCCGCCGCGCCCTGCACGCCGTTTGCCGGAACGTTCACCGCCGACGGCGCGAAGCCGTACAGGCAGCCTTCAAACACATAGTAGCCGAGAACCATCCACACCTCTGCCGCTGCGCCGCTCAGAATACGCGCCGCAAGATTGCCGGTCTTGCCATGAAGCGCCTTAAAGCCATAAAAGGCGATGAGCGCCATGAGACCCTTGATGACAAACGTGGCGGGCGCATAGGCAGCGAACCCGGAAAAGAGATCCGCGAGCGCCGAGCCGAGCCCCGCAGCCGCAAAGCCATAGCCGGGCATGAGCATCCATCCAGCGGCGAGCACCACGCAGTCGCCGAGATTCAGATATCCATCCATCGGCGAGGGGATTTTGATCACCATGGTCGCCACACACGTGAGCGCGGCAAAAAGCGCCGCCGTTACAATCTGTTTTGTTTTTCCGTTCAAAGGAATCTACCTCCCTTTTGCTTTATCCATAGCATAGTGTATATGCAAATCTGGTTACATGCAATTACCAAATAACGATAATTTTATGTAACCAGATTGGGAGGCAGATAATATTTCGTTGTTCGTTGTCAGCGGACGAGCGCCGCGGCGAAGTCGTTCACGTTCGTCCCGGTTGGGCCGGTGATGATGAGATCGCCGGTGTCGCGCAGCGCGTGGTAGGCGTCGTTATCCGTAAGCACGTCCGCCACGGTCTTTCCCGCTGCGGCAAGGCGTTTTACCGTGCCGCCGTCTACGAGACCGCCCGCGGCATCCGTCGGGCCGTCCGTGCCGTCGGAGCCGACGGAAAATACGACGGCGTTCGGAAGGTTTGCGATCTCCGCGGCTGCGGCGAGCGCCAGTTCCTGGTTGCGCCCGCCCTTGCCGTTTCCGGTGAGCCGGACGACCGTTTCGCCGCCGAGGATAAACGCGCGGGGCGTGTTCGCCGCGGCGTTTTCCCGCGCCAGCGCGCCAAGGCGCGCGCCGACCTCGCGGGCAACCCCCTGCTCGCAGTCGGTGAGAATTTCCGGCGCATAGCCCCGCTCACGGCAGGCTTCCGCCGCGGCGGCGCACAGCTCGCGAACGCTGCCGGTGATGCGCACCGTGACATTGTCTGCGGTTTTCGGTGTCTCACGCGTGAGAAGCTCCTGCGCACGATCGCTCAGCCGGAGAGCGTACTTTTCCGCAACAGCGAGCGCGTCCGCGCACGTGGATGAGTCCGGCGATACCGGCCCGGAGGCGATCATGTCCACCGGGTCACCGACGATATCGCTCAAAATCACAGCGAACACACGCGCCGGGGCACAATGCTGCGCAAACCGGCCGCCCTTTACCGCCGAGAGGCGCTTGCGGATCTTGTTGATCTCCACAATGTCCGCGCCGCAGGCGAGAAGCTGGGCGGTAATGTCCTGCAATTCCTCGCCCGGCACGAGCGGGCTTTCGAAAAGCGCGCTGCCGCCGCCGGAGAGGAGAAACAAAACCGTGTCGTTCGCAGTAAGGTTTTCGGTGAGCGAGAGCGCCTCGCGCGTAGCCGAAAACGAATTTTCGTCCGGCACAGGGTGTCCCGCCTCCCGGCAGACGATGCCGGGGATGGGGCTCTGCACATGATCGTACTTTGTGATGACGATGCCGGTTTCGATTCTCTCGCCGAGCGCCGTCTTTGCCGCCGACGCCATGCGCCACGCCGCCTTTCCGGCGGCGACGAGGATCACGCGTCCGGGGAAATTCTGCCCGGCGAGCGCGCGCCGGACGGCTTCGTCCGGCAGCACGGCTTCAATGGCGCGGGTATAGATATACTTTGCGTCTTCGCGCAGCGTGTTCATTTGTTGACCACGTTCTCCGGTGCGCCGTTGAGGAACGAGCGTACGTTGCTGACGGTGCAGTCCATGATGCGCTGGCGGCTGCCCTTGGAGCCCCAGGACATGTGCGGCGTGATGATGCAGTTCTTCGCCTTGAGCAGCGGGTTGTCGCCGCGGATCGGCTCGGTGGACACAACGTCCAGACCGGCGAAAGCGACCTTGCCGGAGTTGAGCGCGTCGGCGAGATCCTGCTCGACGACCATCTGGCCGCGGCTGTTGTTGATGATGATAACGCCGTCCTTCATCTTGGCGATGTTTTCCTTATTGATGATGCCGGTGTTGAACTCCATGAGCGGCATCTGCAGCCCGAGAACGTCGGAGCGGGCGAACAGCTCGTCGAGCTCCACAAACTCCACGCCAAGATCCTTCGCCGCCTGGGAGGGGTACTTATCGAAGGCGATCACATGCATGCCGAGACCCTTCGCCGCCTCTGCGGTGTGGTAGCCGATGCGGCCGCAGCCGAGAAGGCCGTAGGTCATGCCGGCCAGCTCGATGAGGGGGTAATCCCAGTAGCACCAGTCGGGGTTATTCTCCCACTTGCCCTCGTGCACGGTACGGTCGTGGTGGCCGATGTGCAGGCAGCACTCGAGCATGAGCGCGATGGAAAACTGGCTGACGGAGTAACCGCCGTAGTTCGGCACGTTGGAAACCGGGATGCCCTTTTCGCGGGCGTAGTCGATGTCGACGACGTTGAAGCCGGTCGCAAGCACCGCGATGAAGCGGATGCTCGGGCAGGCGTCGAGCACCGCGCGGCGGATCGGCGTCTTGTTCGTGAGGACGATCTCCGCATCGCCGATGCGCTGGATGATCTCCGCATCTTCGTAAGGCGTGCGGTCATAGATCGTAACATCGCCCAGCTTTTCCAGTTCTGCCCAGCTCAGATCGCCGGGGTTTTCGGTGTATCCGTCCAGAATAACGATTTTCATGGTATGCATACCTCCTAAAGTTCTTTTATGAGATGAGTATAGCGCCGTTTATGTTGTAAATGTTATAAATTTATGTTATAATTTTTTTAATTTTTACAAAAAGGATGGTTTCGCACCATGGATCTTTCCCCGCAGGATGCCATGAGCATCGTCACGGAAATGAAGCGGACAATCGGCCACGACGTCAATATTATAGAGAACGACGGCGTGATCCTCGCGAGCACGAACAAAGCGCGCGTCGGCACCGTGCACGAAGGGGCTCGGCGGCTTATGGAAAACCACCTTGATTCCCTCACGGTATGGGAGGACGATCCCGCGCACGGCGTGCAGCGCGGCATCAATCTCCCGGTCGTGCTCGACGGGCGCGTTGAGGGCGTGATCGGCGTTACGGGCGATCCGGCGGAGATCTCGGTGCTCGGCGCGGTTATCCAACGGCTGATGGAGATCATGCTCGAAAGTCTCCGGCAGCGGCGGCGGCTCGCACAAATGGACAGCGCGCGCGACGCCTTCCTCGAAGCGCTCTTCCTGGAGGAGAGCGTCCCTGCCGAAGAGCTCGCCGAGCAGGGACGGCTGCTCGGCTTCCCCATGGAGAGCGCCTGTGCCGCTGTGCTGCTGCGTCCCGCCGCCGAGGCCGGGGCAGAAGTGCTTGCCGGTCTCGGCGGGCAGAAGCTGCTCGCGCACATCCGCCGGATGCGCCTCCCCGGCCAGGGCGGCCATTGCGCCATTCTGCACGGGGAGCTCGTGCTGCTCCTGTGCGGCGTTGGGCGCGAGGAACTTTATACGTTCGCCCGGACGCTCTGCGCCGAAGCGGAGAGCCGCTGCGGCGCAGCGATGGCCGGCGGCATCGGCGGCACGGCCGAGGGCGTTCTTCCGGCGCGGCGCAGCTTTCGCGAAGCGCGTGCGGCGGTGCGCGCAGCGTGCGCTACCGGCACCGGCGGGCGGGTATTTTTCTATGACCAGGTGTCGCTCGAATATCTTGCCGAGAGCATTCCCCGCGCGCTGCTGCGCGATTTGGAGGAGACGACGTTCGCCGAGTGTACGGCGGAAGAGACGTGCGACTTTAAGGCGCTTTTGCGCATCTACTTTGCGCAGGATGGCGATCTTCGCCGCTGCGCGGAAGCGCTTTATCTCCACCGGAACACCGTGCAGTACCGCCTCGACCGCATCCGCGACAAGACCGGGTACGACTTTCGAAAGCCGCGCGACGCCTTTCTTCTCTATCTCGCCTCGCTCGACGAGGGAAAAGAACGTTGACAAAAACTGCCGCGGGGCATAAAGTGGATTTGATTTCGAAAACGCCATAAGGAGGACATATACTTGAAGCTTAACGCCAGAAAAGACGTGCCGGTCAACGAGACATGGGATCTCTCGCTGATTTTTGCCACGGAGGCCGATTTTGAAGCGGCGGTCGAGAAGATGAAAGCGCTCGCCGATACGCTCGAGAAAACGTACAAAAATGCGCTCACGACGCCGGAGAGCATTGCCGAATGCCTCGCGCTCTATGAAGAGCTGGAAATCCTGCTCTACCAGACGACGAGCTATACGAGCCTCGCCGTTTCGGTAGACTACACCGACACGGAGGCACAGAAGAAGGACGCGAAGCTGTCCGCGCTCGCCGCCGAGGTGATGAGCCGTCTCTCCTTCATCGAAAGCGAGATCGCGGATGCGCCCGAAGAGCTCATCCGCGCCGCCATGGACAAGACCGAGCGCGCGAAGCACTATCTTGCGGAGATCCTCCGCGAGAAGCCGCATCGTCTGAGCGCGGAGACCGAAAAGGTGCTCGCCGCGCTCAGCCCGGTGTTCGGCGCGTCCTACGACATTTACCACATGACGAAGCTTGCCGACATGAAGTTTGATTCCTTCACCGTCAACGGCAAGGAATACCCGCTCGGCTACTCGCTCTTCGAGGACGAGTATGAGTACGAAGCCGACACGGACGTGCGCCGTGCGGCGTTCCGCGCGTTCTCCGATAAGCTGCGCCAATACGAGAACACGACCGCCGCCACTTACAACACCTATCTCACACAGCAGCGCATTTTGGCCCATCAGCGCGGCTTTGCCGACATGTTTGAAGCCGATCTCTTCACCGACCACGTCACGCGCGAGATGTACGACCGGCAGATCGACCTCATCACCGAAAAGCTCGCGCCCGCGATGCGCAAATATGCCCGCCTCGTCGGGAAGATGAACAAGCTCGACCGCGTAACCTTCGCCGATCTCAAGCTGCCGCTCGATGCGGAATTTGATCCGCGCGTCACGATCGAGGAGTCTCGCGAGTATGTCCGCAGCGCGCTTAGCGTCCTCGGACAGGACTACGCCGACATGGTGGATGAAGCCTATGATAAGCGCTGGATCGACTTCGCCCGCAACGCCGGCAAGGAGACAGGCGGCTTCTGCTCCTCGCCCTATGGCTGCAATTCGTTTATCCTGCTCAGCTGGAATAACCGCATGGCGGACGTGTTCACGATTGCGCACGAACTCGGCCACGCCGGGCACTTCCGGCTGTGCAACGGCGCGCAGTCGCTCTTCGATACGAACGTCACCCCCTATCTCATCGAAGCGCCCTCGACGATGAACGAGCTGCTGCTCGCGCAGGATCTTCTGCGTAAGGACACCGACAAGCGCTTCCGCCGCTGGGTGCTCTCCTCGCTCATCGGCCACACCTACTATCACAATTTCGTCACGCACCTGCGCGAGGCATGGTACCAGCGCGAGGCGATGAACATCATCGAGCAGGGCGGCGCGGTGAACGCCGAAACGCTCTCCGGCATTTTCCGCAAGAACCTTGAAACGTTCTGGGGCGACGCCGTGGAGCTGACCGAGGGCTGCGAGCTCACGTGGATGCGTCAGCCGCATTACTACATGGGGCTCTACTCCTACACCTACAGCGCCGGTCTCACGCTCGCGACGCAGGCGGCGCTCAACATTGCCGCCGAGGGCGAGAGCGCCGTGGCGCGCTGGCGCGCGATGCTCGAAGCGGGCAGCACGCGCGGCCCGCTCGGTCTTGCGGAGATCGCGGGCATCGACCTTTCCACGCCGGACGCCCTGGAGCACACGATCGCCTACATCTCCGATATCATCGACGAGATCGCCGTGCTGACCGAAAAGATCGACGGCATCACGCTGGATTGATCATTTTTCAAAAAAGTATCAGCGGGCCGCTCCCGCAAGGGAGCCGTCCGCTGATACCATTTATTCCGGCACTTTATCTGCAAGAAAAAAGCCAGTCATTGTTTTGAACAATGACTGGCTTTTTTGGCGGAGAAGCCGGGATTTGAACCCGGGCTCGGCTCATCACCGACTACTCCCTTAGCAGGGGAGCCCCTTCGGCCACTTGGGTACTTCTCCAAACCGCTCGAGTATCATATCACAGGGTATACGGCCTTGTCAATGCAAAAAATCAGTCCAGCACCGATTTTACGGCGGAAAGTACGTCCGCGGCGACCTCCTCGGGCGTGCGGGCGGCGTTCACGATGCAGATCTTATCCCGGTGCTCCAGCCGCCGGAAAATTTCGTAGTATCGCCGGCGCACGGCGAGCAGGGAGTTTTCGTTCTCGTAGATCTCGCGGTACGACCGCCCCTGCTCCATGCGGCGC
>CAVIVK010000184.1:0-2294 GCA_963645975.1 Bifidobacteriaceae bacterium
CTGGAAGAGGGCGAGCTCGTCCGCGTAAAGACGAACCTGCCGGGACAGTTTTCGGTGTACAATGCGCTCGCGGCCATCGCCTGTGCGCGGCTGCTCGGCGTATCGCTTGCCGATGCCGCCGCGGCGCTTGAAACGGCGCACGGCGCGAAGGGGCGCGTGGAGCCGGTGCCGACGGACGGCGATTACAGCATTTTCATTGACTATGCCGTCACGCCGGACGCCATAGAAAATGTTCTTACGACGCTGCGCGGCATCGCGCCGAAGCGGCTCGTGATGCTTTTCGGCGCCGGCGGCGACCGCGACCGGAAGAAGCGCCCGATCATGGGCAAAATCTCCGCGGACATTGCCGATTTCGTCATCGTCACGAGCGACAATCCGCGCACCGAGGATCCCATGAGCATCATTGAGGAGATCCTGCCCGGCGTGCGCGCGGGCAAAGCGCCCTACAAGGTCATCTGCGACCGGCCGGAGGCGATCCGCTGGGCGATCGACCACCATGAGCCGGGCGATGTGATCCTGCTTTGCGGCAAGGGTCACGAGGACTATCAGATCATTGGCCATGAGAAGATCCACATGGACGAGCGCGAGATCGTCGCGGACTATCTTGCCGAACGCGCAAAGCGCACCTGACAAAGCAAAAGAGGAAAGGCACGGGGAAAGAGAATGACTTGGAAGCTGATATTGGCGCTTGTCGTCGGATTTTGTATATCGAGCGCCGTAGGCGCGGTTTTGGTACCGTATCTGCGGAAAATCAAAGCCGGGCAGTCGATCCGGGAGGACGGCCCCACATGGCACATGAGCAAGACCGGCACGCCCACGATGGGCGGGCTGATGTTCATCATCGCCGTCACGGTCGTGTGTCTCACGGTCGGATTCTCCTGCATGGCGAACGGCGAGTGGGGACACATTTTCGTTTTGGTGTTCGGCCTCGTGTTTGGTGCGATCGGCTTTCTGGACGACTATGAAAAGCTGCGCCACAAGCAGAATCTCGGCCTGAGCGCAAAAATGAAGTTCTTGCTGCAGCTCCTTGCCGCCACGTGCTTTCTGCTGCTGCTTCGCTTCACCGGCTATCTGAGCCCCAATCTCTATATTCCGTTCTGGAACACCTATGTCCCGGTCTCCGAGCCGCTGTACTTTATTTTTGCGGCGTTTGTCATTGTCGGCACCGTGAACGCCGTGAACATTACCGACGGCGTGGACGGCCTCGCGGCGGGTACATGCGTGCCCGTGTTCCTCTGCTTCACGGCCATCGTGTTCTGCTGGGGAAAGGAATATATGCCGCAGGGCATTTTCGCAAGCGGTATGGTCGGTGCGCTGCTCGGGTTCCTTATCTATAACTTCAACCCCGCGCGCGTATTCATGGGCGACACCGGCTCGCTCTTCCTCGGCGGGTGTATTTCGGGGCTGGCGTTCGCGCTGGACGTGCCGCTGCTGCTCATTCCGCTTTGCATCATGCCGATCATTGAAACGCTCTCGGACATTATCCAGGTGGCGTACTTCAAGCTCTCCCACGGCAAGCGCGTGTTCAAAATGGCTCCGTTCCACCACCATCTTGAAATGGGCGGCTGGACGGGCCGAAAATGGAAAGAAAAAGAGATCTTCGTCCTGTTTGCGGGCATCACGTTCGTGATGGCGGTCGTATCGCTTCTTGGCGTAACGGGGCGCTATTCCTTCTGAGCTTTTGAGAGGGTAATACCGGAGGCTCTCATGGATCATACTTCGACCGGCGACGCGCCGGTCAAAACGGGTAAGGCAGACCGCAGGGCGGATCTGCCTTTCCTTGTTATCACGCTTACGCTGCTCGGCATCGGCGTGGTGATGGTGCTCTCAGCAAGCTTTGCAAGCGCGTATTACGACCTGCAGGGCGAGACCGGGCACAACCCGGTGTATTTTTTCTCCCGGCAGGCCATCTTTGCTGCGGCGGGGGTGTGCGTGATGCTTATCGCCTCGCGCATCCCGATGCGCGTTTACCGCGCCTGCGCTCTGCCGCTGCTGCTTGTCTCTCTCGCCAGTCTCGCGGCAGTATTGGTCATCGGCACGGTGGTAAACGGCGCAAGACGATGGATAAACCTTGGCTTTACGACGTTCCAACCGTCAGAAATTACAAAAATCGCAATTATTCTTTACTTTTCGGCGCTGATATGCAAATATAAAGACCGGATGCGTACCTTCCGGTACGGCATCGCGCCCTTTGCGGCGATACTGGCGATCGTTTCGGCGCTGCTCGTGCTCGAGCCGCATTTCTCTGCGACGATCATCATCCTTGCCATCGGCGCATCCATGCTCTTTCTCGG
>CAVIVK010000185.1:0-1776 GCA_963645975.1 Bifidobacteriaceae bacterium
CCGCGATATTGTCCTGCATGGAAACACTCCCCCTTTTACTAAGGGTATTATACCAACTTTTTCCGATATACGCAACAGAAAACGGGAGACGGCGATTCCGTCTCCCGTTTTCTCATATAAAGGCCTCGCCAGAGTTTGCTCCCGCAGGAGCAAATAAATTCCAATTCATTTTCTCTGACGACATGTGCGTCGGAGAAAATTCCTCTCGGCTCGCAAACATGCGAGCGCCAGCGAGTGCGCTGCAGCGAGCCGCTATTCCCTCAAACGAGAGCCCAGCGTAGCAGGGGGCTCGTTTGAATGCCCTTAGGTGTTGGGTCCCATGGTGTAGTTCGGCGCTTCGCGGGTGATGTAGATATCGTGCGGGTGGCTCTCGCGCAGGCCCGCGGCGGTGATGCGAACGAACTGTGCCTTCGTGCGCAGCGTTTCAATGTCGGGTGCGCCGCAGTAGCCCATGCCGGAGCGGAGGCCGCCGACCATCTGGTACACCGTGTCGGACACCGGCCCGCGGTACGGCACGCGTCCCTCGACGCCCTCGGGAACGAGCTTGGAGTTTTTCTCCTGGAAGTAGCGATCCTTTGAGCCCTTCGCCATCGCGGCGAGCGAGCCCATGCCGCGGTAGACCTTGAACTGGCGGCCCTGGAACACCTCGGTCTCGCCCGGAGCTTCCTCGCACCCGGCGAGCATGGAGCCGAGCATCACGACGCTGCCGCCCGCGGCGAGCGCCTTGACGATATCGCCGGAGTACTTGATGCCGCCGTCGGCGATGATGGGAATGCCATACTTGTTGGCGATCTCCGCACTTTCCATCACGGCGGTGATCTGCGGAACGCCGACGCCCGCAACGACGCGCGTCGTGCAGATCGAGCCGGGGCCGATACCGACCTTGACGCAGTCCGCGCCCGCCTGAATGAGCGCTTCCGTGGCGGCAGCGGTGGCGACGTTGCCGGCGATGAGCTGCGCATCGGGGTACTTGGCCTTGATGTTCTTCACGGCCTCCATGATGTTGCGGGAGTGGCCATGGGCGCTGTCGAGCACGAGAGCGTCCGCGCCCGCGTCAAGCAGCGCGCCCGCACGGTCGAGCACGTCCGCCGTCACGCCGATGGCGGCGGCGACGAGGAGACGGCCGCGGCTGTCCTTTGCGGCGTTCGGGTAGGCGACCGCCTTTTCAATATCCTTGATCGTGATGAGCCCCTTGAGACGGAAGTCCTTATCGACGATGGGCAGTTTTTCGATTTTGTGCTGGCGCAGCGTCTCCTTGGCTTCCTCCAGCGTCGTTCCCTCGCGGCCGACGACGAGATTTTCGCTCGTCATAAGCTCGCGGATCTTCCGGTCGAGGTTGGTCTCGAATTTCATATCGCGGTTCGTGATGATGCCGACAAGCTTGCCGGACTCGTCCACGATGGGGACGCCGGAAATGCGGAATTTGCTGCAAAGGGCATCCGCGTCGCGCAGCGTGTGCTCCGCGGAGAGGAAGAACGGGTTGGTGATGACGCCGTTTTCGCTGCGCTTGACGAGGTCGACCTGCTCGGCCTGCTGCTCGATCGTCATATTTTTGTGGATAACGCCAATGCCGCCCTCGCGCGCGATGGCGATCGCCATGCGCGATTCGGTCACGGTGTCCATGGCCGCGCTCATGATGGGGATGCCAAGGCGGATCTTCTTCGTGAGATGCGTTTCGAGCTTCACATCGCGCGGGACGACGGAGCTCTCCGCCGGGACAAGCAGCACATCGTCAAAGGTGAGACCTTCGCCGACGAAACGGTTGGCATAAGCACT
>CAVIVK010000185.1:2176-5027 GCA_963645975.1 Bifidobacteriaceae bacterium
AACTTTCGGCTTTTAACGTGGGTATTATAATCTGTCCGGCGTTTCTTGTCAAGGGCGAGATTGGGAACAAACCGTGAACTTTGCCAAATCGCCGCCCGGCGCGAGGAAACAGATTGCTTTCTTCCGCCGCGTATGGTATGCTATGGCATATACGCCAGATGTCTGGCGTGCCATTCCAAAACCATCTACAAAAAAGGAGGCCTTCATGAAAAAGCTTACCGCCCTGTTCCTTGCTCTTCTGCTTGCGCTCTCGCTTTGCACCGCGGGCGCAGCGGCAGCAGACGAGACCGTCACCATCGTGCTCGAGCCGGCCGACGACACACTTCTCACCGCCGAGGGGCTCGCGCTCTTCTTTGTTGACCGCGACGCCATCACGGAAGAGACCGAAACCTCCGTTTCCTGGTACAAGGAAACGACAAAGGACGGCAAGACCGAGCGCGAGCTCGTCGCGGAAATGCCGCTTATCATTAAAATCACCGCCATTGGCCCGCGCATTTACGTTGTCGACGGCTATGAGCCGTCAAAGGAGCTTATCGATCTCGTAAAAAACCACGCCCCCGAAAAGGACGCCGACAGCGAGCACACCTACGGCTGGCACCGCATTTTCAATCAGAACTGCCGCTGGCGCGGTCTGCGTTACGGCACCTGCAAGGACTGCTTCGGCATTGAGTTTGACCTCTGCCAGGGCAACCATTCCTATAAGAACGGCGTATGCACCGTGTGCGGCCAGAACAAGCCGGGCGAAGAGCCTGAGCACGTCCACAGTTTTACCCCATGGACCCCGCTGGACGACGGCATGCACCATGGACGCGAGTGTGCCTGCGGTTATTCGGAAATGGGCGAGCACAACATGGAAACGGAAAGGATTCAGTACCCCAACAAAGCTGTCATCATTCGACGCTGCACTATTTGCGGACTTGAATATCGTAGTGAAATAGCGTAAGTATGCTCTTCACATATCCGTCCCCGGTTTTCCGGGGACGGATTTTTTGTGCGTTTACATTCGCGGCGGCGTGTGGTAAAATTTATGTTTGTATAGATATTGGGAAAGGAGGGGACGTGCGGATGCTCGAAAAGCTGAAAGCTCTCTCGCAGAAATATGCCGAGATCGAATTTATGCTCTCACAGAGCGAGGTATGGGCGGACGCGCAGAAGGCCGCGGCGCTCAGCCGCGAGAAGGCCGAGCTTGCCCCTCTGATGGAGGCCTATGCGCGCTACGAGGCCTTCCGGCAGGAGGCCGAGAGCGCGGAAGCGCTTCTCTCCGACCCTGAAATGAAAGACCTTGCGCGCGAAACGCTCAGCGAGGCGCGCTCCGGGATGGAGCGCACGGCGGAGGAGCTGAAGATCCTCCTGCTGCCGAAGGACCCGGACGACGGGAAAAACGTCATCGTGGAGATCCGCGGCGGCGTCGGCGGAGAGGAAAGCGCTCTCTTTGCCGCCGATCTCTTCCGGATGTACGAAATGTACGCCGAGCGGAAGGGCTTCTCTGTGGAGATCGTGAACCGCAGCGAAACCGAGCTCGGCGGCATCCGCGAAATCGATTTCATCGTCGGCGGCGCGAACGCCTTTTCGCGCTTCCGGTTTGAAAGCGGCGTGCACCGCGTGCAGCGCGTGCCGGAAACGGAGACGCAGGGGCGCATCCACACGAGCACCTGCACCGTGGCGGTGCTGCCGGAGCTGGAGGAGGCCGAGTTTCATCTCGATCCCGCCGATTTACAGATCGACACATTCCGCTCCTCCGGTGCGGGCGGACAGAAGGTCAACAAGACCTCCAGCGCCATCCGCGTGACGCATTTGCCGACCGGTACGGTCGTCGAGTGTCAGGACGAACGCAGCCAGTATAAAAATAAGGCGCGTGCCTTGAGCGTGCTCGCCTCGCGGCTCGCGCAGGCGGAAAAGGAAAAACAGGACGCCGCCGTTTCCGCGCAGCGGAAATCGCAGGTCGGCTCCGGCATGCGCAACGAGCGCATCCGCACCTATAACTTTCCGCAGGGGCGCGTGACCGATCATCGCATCGGTCTGACGCTTTATAAGCTTGACGCCGTGATGAACGGCGATCTCGACGAGCTCATTGACGCGCTGCTTACCGCGCGCCGCGCCGAGCAGCTCCAAAATTCCGAAAACGGAGGCCTGTAAGAGCATGGAAACCCGTGTTTATACCGAGGAAAACGACATTCCCGTCGCTGCGGCGTCGCTGCGGCTCGGCGGGCTCGTCGCCGTGCCGACGGAGACGGTGTACGGTCTTTGCGCCAACGGACTTGACGCCGAGGCGGTCGCGCATCTCTATGAGGTAAAGGGGCGGCCGGAAATAAAGCCGCTCTCGCTCATGGTGGCAGGCCCGGCAGAGATCGAAAAGTACGCCGAGCACATCCCCCCGGCGGCGTTTATTCTCGCCGCGCGGTTCTGGCCAGGCCCGCTCACGCTCGTGCTGGAAGCGAAAAAGGACGTTGTCCCGTCCATCGTCCGCGCGGGCAAGGACACCGTCGGCCTGCGCTGCCCGGCGCACCCACTCACGCTCTCGCTGCTCGAACGTGCCCGGCTGCCGCTTGCAGGGCCTTCGGCGAACCCTTCGGGCGCGCCCAGCCCCACGACGGCACAGCAGGTGCTCGCCTACTTTGATGGGCAGATTGAAGGCGTGATCGACGGCGGCGAGTGTACGCTCTCGCGCGAGTCCACAATCCTCGATCTCACGCAGAAGCCCTTCAAAATTCTGCGCGAAGGGGCGCTCGCAAAGGAAGAGATCGAAAACGGACTGCTCTCCGGCGTGCGGCTCATCGGCGTGACAGGCGGCTCAGGAAGCGGCAAAACGACCGTGACAGACTATCTCGCCGCGCAGGGTGTGCTCGCGCTC
>CAVIVK010000185.1:5037-7899 GCA_963645975.1 Bifidobacteriaceae bacterium
CGACAAGATTTACCATGAGCTGCTGGAAACAAACGCGGACATGCTCGCGGAGATCGAAGCGCGCTTCCCCGCCGTTTTCAAGAGCGGCAGACTCGACCGGAAAATGCTCGGCGCGATCGTCTTTGCCGTGCCGGAGGCGCTGCGCGATCTCAACGCCATCACGCATCGCTATGTCCGCGAGGACATTTACCGCCGCCTGCGCGAGTATGTTTGGCAGGGCGGCACCGTCGCCATCGTGGATGCTATTGCGCTTTTTGAAAGCGGCATTTCCGAGGACTGCGTATTCACCGTGGGCGTCACCGCACCCCGGAACGCGCGCTGCGCGCGCATCATGGCGCGCGACGGCATCGACGCGGACTATGCGCTCGCGCGCATCGAGGCGCAGCCGGACGACGAGTATTACGAAATGCGCTGCGATTATCTGCTGCGCAACGACGGCACGCCGGAGGAACTGAAAGCCAAATGCCGGGAATTGTTCGGCATCGGTTGATAAAGAATATTGTACAGAAAGGATAGATGTTTTATGGAAGAAAAGAACGAACTGGACGCTCTGCGCGAAAAGCTTCTCTATAAGCAGAAACAGGGCTACGATATCATTGATGTGGACGAGCGCATCAAGCTGGAGGAGTACGCTGCGGCGTATAAGGCCTATCTGAACGCCGCGCGCACCGAGCGCGAGGCCGTGACCGAGGCCATTGCGCAGGCCGAGGCGCTCGGCTTTGTGCCATATGAGCGCGGCATGGTGCTTGAACCCGGCACGAAGATCTATAAGAGCGTGCGCGGCAAGGCGCTCATGCTCGCCGTTATGGGACATGAGACGCTCGACAAGGGAGCGAACATCGCCGCGGCACACGTCGATTCCCCGCGGCTTGATCTCAAGCCCATCCCGCTCTACGAGAAAGACGAGATCTGCCTTCTTAAGACGCACTACTACGGCGGCATCAAGAAATACCAATGGGTCGCCATTCCTCTCGAAATCCACGGCGTTGTGACGAAGAAGGACGGCGAGACCGTCGAGGTCGTCATCGGCAAGGATCCTGAGGACCCGAAGTTCACGATCACCGACCTCCTGCCGCATCTTGCGAAGGATCAGATGGCCAAGCACGGCTCGGACATCATTCCGGGCGAGTATCTGAACGTTCTCGCCGGCAGCATCCCCTACGCCGGAGAGGGCACCAAGCGCGTGATGCTCGCGGTCATGTCGCTTTTGAACGACCGCTACGGCATTACCGAGGAGGACTTCCTCTCCGCTGAGCTCGAGGTTGTGCCGAGCTTTGAGGCGTGCGACATTGGCGTTGACCGTTCGTTCATCGGCGGCTATGGTCAGGACGACCGCGTATGCGCCTATGCCGAGCTCAAGGCCATTTTCGACACCGAAACGCCGGAGCGCACCGCCGTGTGCGTCCTTGCCGACAAGGAAGAAATCGGCTCGATGGGTGTTTCCGGTATGCAGAGCCATGCGTTTGAAACGTTCATGGCCGACCTCTGCGAGCAGCAGGACGTGCGGCTGCGCGACTGCTTCGAGAACAGCTTCTGCATCAGCGCGGACGTCTGCAACGCTTACGATCCGACGTTCTGGGAAGTGAGCGAATTCCCCAACCGCAACGGTGCCCGCGCCAACTACGGCGTCGGCATCTGCAAGTTCACCGGCTCGCGCGGCAAGTCCGGCAGCAACGACGCCTCCGCCGAGGTTGTCGGCACGCTGCGCAAGATCTTTGCCGACAACGGCGTTGTCTGGCAGACAAGCGAGCTTGGCAAGGTCGATCAGGGCGGCGGCGGAACGGTTGCGCAGTATATGGCCAACCGCAACATCGACACCATCGACGCCGGTACGCCGGTGTTTTCGATGCACGCTCCCTTTGAGACCGTGACGAAGTTTGACTGCTACCAGACCTACAAAGCGGTTTGGGCGTTCTATAAAGATCGATAACTCTTTTAAAAATCCGGCGGCGATCCGAATGGATCGCCGCCGGATGCTTTTTTTATCGAATGAACCCGCTCAGAATGTTGTTGCCGCCGCGGCTTTGCGCCTGGTCGCTGCTCATGCAGAAGATTACGTCGTCCACATCGTAGTAATTCACAAACTTGGTCAGCGAGCGGTTCACGTATTTGCGGTAGTCCATCACGTAAACATACTGATAGTGCTGCGTGAGATAATACCCGAACGGATTGCCGTTGGAATCCTTGATGAGCAGGCAAGCGCTGCCGTCGGTAATGTCATTATTCACAAACGTACACAGCGGAAAATCACCCGTGAGGAAGCAAAGATATTTGTCGGTTCCACGGATTTTGGTGATGAGCGGCTGCTCATACCCGCGGTACGTGTGTGAGTCGTTGTTGTCCGGGTTAATATAGAGATGCACATCCCCGGGCGGAACATAGCCATAAACCTGATCGGGCGTGAGCGCGCTGCTCTGGTGCGCCTTATAATAGAAGCTTCCCAAAAACGGCTCCTGCATAATTTCCTCATACCGATCGAGCGTCACCGGCTCGAAGCCCGCCATTTTTGCCCATTCCTCGTAAGCGTACCACGCACCGAGCGCCGTCCAATGGTGGTCGGTGCGAAAATAGATATACTCGCTGTTGTGCAAGAGCAGCGGCGTGAACGTATCTACGCAGTAGACATTCTCGCCCATCTGCGAATTCACATACGTGAGAGCGTCCTCCTCGCAGGCCACGCCGATCTCCTCGCGATAATCGCGCGGGAGAAGGAGCGTTGTCCCGTGGAGGCGGAACACATCAAACACACGGCATTTTCCCTCCAGCAGGTCGGCCGCGCGCGTCACGTTGGCGGCGTAGGCGTCCGCGTAGTACTGGCTGAAGCCGGCATAGTCGTAGGCGCTGTCGCCGATCTGGATGACC
>CAVIVK010000186.1:0-3190 GCA_963645975.1 Bifidobacteriaceae bacterium
GTCATGAAGCCCGCCTGGCCGAGAGAGAAGAGGCCCGTGAAGCCGTTGCAGAGGTTCATGGAAACCGCAAGCAGCGCATAAATTGCGCCAAGCTGCAAAACCGTGCGGAACATCGATGTGCGCGGCACCAGCTCACCGGCGCAGACGACGACCGCCGCAATGCAGAGAAAACCGATGGCGGAACAGATCGTTTTTTTCTTTTGACTCATGCTCACACCTTCTCTTTCAGCTTCTCACCGAACAGGCCGGTGGGACGGACGAGCAGCACAAGGATCAGTACAACGAACGTAAAAACGTCGCTGAACTCGGAATAGGCGCTGCCCTTGATGAATGTTTCGCAAAGGCCGATGAGGAACCCGCCCACCAGCGCGCCGGGGATGGAGCCGATGCCGCCGAACACCGCGGCAACAAAGCATTTGAGGCCGGGCAGAGATCCGGCCAGCGGATACACCGACGAGCGCGGGATGAAATAAAGCACCGAGCCAATCGCGGCCAGCGCGCTGCCGACGGCAAACGTGAAGCTGATGACACGGTTGATCTTGATACCCATAAGGCAGGATGTTTCAAAATCGCGGGAAACTGCGCGCATCGCCATGCCGATCTTCGTTTTGCGAATGAGGAACACCAGCGCCAGAACAAGGATAACCGTGAGAATCGGCGTAATGAACGTCACAAGCGTCGTGGAGATTTCGCCGAGCTTCACCGTTTTGCTCAAAAAGCCCATCTCCGCATACGGATAGGACTTCGGCTGCGCCGTGAAGAGATAGGTGGCGAAGTTCTGCAAAAAGTACGAAACGCCAATGGCCGAGATCATGATAGACATACGCGGCGCATCGCGCAGCGGCTTATAGGCAATGCGCTCGATAAAGACGCCGAGCAGCACCGTGAACAGCACGACAAGCAGCAGCGATATGTACCACGGGATGAGCAGGTCGGTCATGCAGATGATCATGAAATAGCCCGCCATCATAAAGATATCGCCGTGAGCGAAGTTGATAAGTCGAAGAATACCGTAAACCATCGTATAGCCGATGGCGATCAGGGCATATATACTGCCGATGGATATACCGTTCAGACAGTTCTGGAGAAATGCCGTCATAGAGCTTGCCTCCTCTTTCGGGTTGACGATGCGACGGGGTAAGAACGAATAAAGAGAATCGGCGGGATGACCCGCCGATTCAAAGCGTTTATGCGGAACAAAAATCAGGCAGCGGGAGTGAAAGTGCCGTCGGTCTTCTGCGTACCGACGAATTTGAAAGCGCCATCGGACATGATCTTAATGTAAGCCATATCCTTGTTGGCATCGCCGTTCTCGTCAAACGAAATGCTGCCGGTCACGCCGTCAAAGGAGACAGCGGTGAGAGCGTCGCGAACCGCCTCGCCGGTGATATCACCGGAGACACTCTTAAGCGCCTCGATGATCGCCATGTAAGCGTCGTAGCCGAGCGCGGAAACCGCGGCGACCGTATCGTTGTTGCCATTGAGCTTGAGCGCTTCGGGATCGCCGTTCAGATACGCCTTGAAGCCCTGGACGAACTCGGAGGCATCGGCGTCGTTCTCGTCAAAGAAGGTGGACAGCGCAACGCCTTCGCAGTTTTCCACACCGGCGTTTTCCATGATGGTGGCATTCTCCCAGGTATCGCCCGCCATGATACGAGCCGTGATGCCCATGTCACGCGCCTGCTTGATGATGATGCCGGCGGTCGTGATGGAGGACGGGATGAACAGTACATCGGGGTCAGCCGCCTTGGCCGCAGTCAGGATCGCGTTAAAGTCGGTCTCGTTGGTGTTGTAAGTACCGGTGTAAACAACTTCGCAGCCATCCATCTTAGCAAAGGCATCCGCGAAGTAGTTCGCAAGGCCGGTGGAGTAGTCGTCGCCGTTCTGCATGATAACGGCGGCCTTCTTGCAGCCTTCGTTGTTGGCGTAGCTCGCCATAACGGTTCCCTGGAACGGGTCAAGGAAGCAGACGCGGAAGTAGTAGTCATTACCGAGGGTTACCTGGGGGTTCGTGCAGGAGCCGCCGATGGCAGGGATCTTCGCCTGCTCAAACGTGGAGCCGGCGGCGATGGACACGCCGGAGCCGTAGGAGCCGATGACAGCGATGACGCCGCTGCTCACAAGGTTCTGCGCGGCGGTGACAGCCGCGGTCTTGTCGGACTGGTTATCGACCTCAACGAGCTCGATCTTGTATTCCTTGCCGTTGACCGTCACGCTGGGGACGACCTGGTTGGCATAGCGCGCGCCGAGCACTTCCTGCATGCCGCCGGCGCCGTTCTCGCCCGTGGCGGGCTCAAAGATGCCGACCTTCAGCACATCGCCTTCCACGGCGGCCGCCGGGGAATCGCTGTTTCCACAGCCGGCAAGCATCGCGCAGAGCATGCACGCGCAAAGGACAATAGACAAAAACTTTTTCATGGTTTTTCCTTCCTCTCCGGAATACGCATAGTCCGTATGTCGCGGACAAATGTGTTTCCTTTTCAATATGACGGTAGTATAATACCGGCGGGAGAAAAATGCAACCCTTTTTTTCGCTAAATCGAGAAAAAATTTCAGACACGCTCTTGGTTATCGTGCACGGAACTCGGGTTACTCCCCATGGAACAGAAGGGTGTAGCACGATAATCGCCGTCCGCCGCCTGTGCCGTGCGGTTTTTCCAACCGAGGACATAGAGGTCGTGCGCGCGGCTCCCGAGGTCGAACAACCGTTGGATGGTCTCACTTTCGTCTTTGACATGCGCACTTTTGACGATGACAGGAAGAGCGGCGCTCGTTTTCATTTCCCGCAGCAGCGCAGCGCCGCGCGCATCGAATGCCAGCACACGGATATACGGCGGGATACCATCCGCATCCCCGGCGCGCACGCCGAGCGCAGCGCACATCACCATGCGGCGCAGCCGCGCGTGAGCGTACCGCTTTGATTTGGCAAGATTGGCGATCTCCTCGGGCGATGTGCCGCGGCGCGCGGCTTCATACAGCCGGAAGTGCAGCCCCTCCGCCGCATCCGGCACGGCGGCAAAGTCCCCCGGCGTTTTCTCCCGCAGGCGGGAGAGATACGCCGTGCGCAGGCTCTCCGAAGAGACGAAGCCGCGTCCGGCCTCGTCCGCGCGGTGAAAAACTTCCCATACTTCCCCGGGGATGCGCCCGACAAGGCTATCCCCCGCGCGAAGAAGCGCGCGCAGCTCGGACG
>CAVIVK010000187.1:0-5202 GCA_963645975.1 Bifidobacteriaceae bacterium
GCGCTGCGTGCTCGCGCCGCAGTGGGTGAACGGGGAAGAGGGGGTTTCAAACCGCTTATCCATTATTTTTTCCCTCCTTCCTTATGATCGGCTTTGTATTTTTTAAGGAATTTCTTTGCTGCGCGGTTGTGCTCCACAAGCGGGCGATGCGCCGGGCAGACGTAGCTGCAGCTGCCGCATTCGATGCAGAAGTTCACATGGTAGTTATCGAGCAGCAGCGTGCGCTTATCGGTGTTTTCTTCTTCGAGAGATTCGGAGAACGCGGTGGGGTTGAGATTCATCGGGCAATGCGACACGCAGCGGCCGCAATGAATGCACGGCGAGGGCTCGTGGATGACGCTGTCCGCCTCCGAGAACACCAGCACGCTGCCGGTCGTTTTGAGCACCGGGTAGTCGAGCGAGGGGACGGCATGACCCATCATCGGTCCGCCGTTTACAACGCGGCCCGGCTCGCACTTGAGACCGCCAGCGGCCTCAACCAGATAGTGGTACGGCGTGCCGATAGGGACGAGCAGGTTCTTCGGCTCCCGGATCGCAGAGCCGTCGATCGTGACGACACGGTCAACGAGCGGCATACCGGTATCCATGAACTTGGCGACCTTGGCAAGCGTGGAGACGTTGATGATGATAACGCCGAGCGTTGCAAGACGCTGACCGGCGTAAACAACCTTGCCAAGGGCGTTATAGAGGATCATCTGCTTGGCCCCCTGCGGGTAGGAGCTTTCCAGCTCAATGATGCTCACCGTGGGATCGTCGGCGAAGAGCTCCTTCATCGCGGCAATGGCGTTCGGTTTGTTGTTTTCAATGGCGAAAACAAAATTGTCGGGGTGGACGTATTTCTTGAGAATCTCGATGCCGCGGCGGATAGCATCGCCGTGATCCAGCATCATGCGGTTATCGCTCGTGACGTAGGGCTCGCACTCTGCGCCGTTGATAAGCATGGTTTTAACCGTGTTGCGCTGCGCCGCATCAAACTTCCAGTCTACGGGGAACGCCGCGCCGCCGAGACCGACGATGCCGCTCTCGTGCAGATCGTTGACGAATGCGGCGAGATCCTCCGCGGTGCGCGGGGAGAGCGTGGGATCGGCCTCCATCTTCCCGTCATTCTCGATGCGGATGACCGGAAGATCGTTGCCGAAGAGCTCCGGCATCGGGTCGAGCGATACGACGGTACCGGAGACGGTTGCGTGAACTTCGCAGGTGATGCTGCCTTCGCCGCGGGCAATCTTCTGGCCGACGCGGACATAGTCGCCAACGCTGACGACCGGCACGGCGGGGGTTCCCATGTGCATGTTCATGGGGAGCAGAACTTCTTTCGGCGGGGGAAGGGGTTCGGCCTTCATTCCGGCGGTGTTCTTATGATGGGGAACGTGAACCGCCTGAAGGCGCTTACGGAATGCCATCAGAATCCAACCTTTCCATTCATTTCTTCATTGCTGTAACAAAATTAAATTGCTTCATGACTCCCCGGCCGGCTCATCCGAAACGAGAAGAGCCTCCATGCCGGGCGTGGTATGCAGCTCGCCGCTGGGGAGAACCCAGAGCACTTCCACATCTCCAAGCCATTCACACAGCGCCTCGCCGTCGGCCAGAGGCATGCAGAAGAGCGCGGTGGAGAGTGCGTCGGCAAGACCGCTGTCCTTCGTCACAACGGTGACGGAGGAATAGAGCGTGGAGGGATAGAGCGTATCTTTATCGATGATGTGATGATACCGCACGCCGTCCACGGTGAAATAGCGCTCGTAAATGCCGGAGGTGACGCACGAGGTGTCGGCGAGCAAGAGCTTAGCGCAAAAGCTCCCGTCCGGGTCCTTCGGGTCGCGCACCCCGGTTTTCCAGCCGGTGCCGTCCGGCCGTGTGCCGATGATGCGGATGTTGCCGCCGACGTTGAGAACATAGCTCTCGCAGCCGAGCTCCTCGGCCTTTTGCGCCGCCATTTCGGTGGCGTAGCCCTTGCCGAGTGCGCCGACGTCAATGGAAGCAAGCGGGTCAGAAATGCGGACGGTACCGTTTTTCTCGTCCAGCTCCAGAAGGGAGATGTCCGTGTGCTTCGCAGCCTCGGCAAGATCTTCTTCGGCGGGGACATAGGCGTTTTTCGGATCGTCCGACGCCGTCTCGCGCGCATCGTGCCAGAGCTTGAGGACACTTCCCATCATGACGTTCATCTCTCCGCCGGTGAGCTCGTAAAGCTCTTTCGCGTAGAGCAGAAACTTCATCAGCCGCGCATCCACCGATACAGGTTCTCCGCCGGCCAGCTTGTTCACCGTGCAGAGGTTGTTTATGCCGGAATACTCGTGGTAGATATCGAATAGCTGGTGATATTCCCCGAGTATATCAGCAATTTCGGCAGAACAGTCCGAAAACCGTTCTGCCGAATCGCCTGCATAACTATAGATATAGGTCACCGTGTCAAAGTAGGTGAAATAGCTTTTTCCCTGTGCCTTGACAGGTTCGGCGGAAGCTGAACAGCCGGAGAGAAGAACAAGGGCGAGAAGAGCGCCGCAGAGAAGCGCGGCAATCGCGCGGGTATTCTTTTTCCGGTTCATTTGCTTCGCGGAGATTACCGGGCGTTGTTTACCGCCGTGGCAATGGCGGCCTGCATGCCGTCAATGGCCATCGTGCAGGAGGCAAGCAGCGTCTCATCGGTGGAGACCTGGTAGCCTTCAGCGTTGGTGGTGGTGTCGAGACCCATCACTTCGTCCGCGGTCTTGCCAACGGTGTAGTCGGCAAAAGCCTTGGCCTGCGCATCCCACTCGGCAATGGCGTTGCCATACTTGACCATGTTGTAGTCGTCGCCGAGCTCACGCTTGGTGGCGGTGTAGTCCTTGCTGACGATCTCGCCTTCGGCGCTCACGGTGATCTTGGGCTGGATGGCGTCGGTCAGCGCGGCGAGGATCTTGCCGTCGGAGCCGACAGCGGCGGCACCGAACTCGGTGTACATCTTGACAACGGCGTTGCCGTCTTCGGAATCAGCAGCGGAGACGGATTCCTTGGAGTTGGAAATGGCGGACACGCCCAGCGTGAAGGTGTCGGGGGCGGCGGTGAAGGTGGAGCCCTTCTCATCGTTGCAGGCCTTCACAATGGCATCCTGGAAAGCCTCGAGGCTGATGGAGCAGGAAGCAAACAGCTCTTCGTCAACGGCAACGTTGTAGCCCTCTTCATTGACCTTGGTCTCGATGTTCTTGATGTCCTCGGCGGTCTTGCCGACGACCCACTTCTCAAGGTTCTCGACCTGCTCAAACCACTCGAGCGTGGCGTTGGAATACTTGACCATGTTGTAGTCAAACTTCAGATCGCGCTTGGTGGTGTAGGTGGCCTCGGTATCGACCTGGCCGCCGGTGACATCCATCTTGTTCTGCGCGCAGTCGATGCGGCAGAGGACGATCTTGCCTTCGCTGTCGGTAACGACCGTGGCGACGGTGGCGTCAACCTGAGCGTGGTCGGTGTCGGAGCTGTCAAGGCTGACGCTCACGCCCATGCCAAGCTTGTACTCGGCTTCAGCGGCCTCGGAGGGAGCCTCGGCAGCAGGAGCTTCGGTGGCTTCCGCGGGAGCCTCAGTAGCGGGCTCAGCGGTGGGCTCGGTGGCAGGAGCTGCCGTCTGGCCGCAAGCGGCCAGCGTGAGCAGCATGCACGCCAGAAGGAGAACGGAGATTGCTTTTTTCATTGTGTTCGACCTCTTATTCTTAAATTTTTTGCTAACGATTTTAAACGAAAAAGCGAATTGTGTTGAATAAAGCAACACTATGTAACGCTATCCAGCTTTTAGTGACAATATAGCACAGCTAAGGGTCATAGTCAATAAAAAATCGCACAAGATGAAGGAATCATTTTAACTTTTTGGGCACTAAACTGCACAGTTGCCGGACGCTTACGCCGAATTGTAACAATTTTGTGAATTTTCTGCTTGCACCATGATTTAAAAATATGGTATAATCTCTTTAAGATATTAAATAGAAGGAAGTGTCCTGGCCGGTTTTGTGTGCGGGATGTCTGGCGTGTGCATTTGGGAGGTGCAAAATGTTTTCCATCGGTGAGAAGGTTATGTATGGCGGAACGGGCGTTTGCGTGGTGGAGGAGATCACATCGGTCAAGTTCTCTGCCTCCCAGCCGGGAAAGCCGTATTATCTTCTGCGGCCGATGTATCAGACCGGCACCATCCAGACCCCGGCGGACAGCGGCAAGGTGCCGATCCGTCCGGTGATGAACCGCAGCGAGGCGGAGGCCGTGATTGATGCCATGCCGGGCGTCCCGGCGGAAATCTGCACGGAGAAGAATCTCAGCGCGTTGCGCACGTATTATCAAAAGCAGATCACCTCGTTCGACTGCATGGATCTCATTCGGCTGGCAAAGTCCATCCGTGCCAAGAAGAATGAGGCCGAGAAGCGGCAAAAGCGCATCGGCAGCACGGATGAAAAATACCTTCGCCGCGCGGAAGAACTCCTTTTCGGCGAGCTTGCCGTCGCGCTGGAGATACCGCGGGACGATGTCCCGGCGTTCATCGAAAACCGGCTCGGCTCGCTTGCCGCCGCAATGGAATAACACATATAAAATATGTACGGTCATTGTCTCCGAAGAGTCTTTTCTTCGGAGACTTTCTGTTTTTCTTGACGGAATCGCCCGGGGAATCTATAATCAATTTGTTAAAATACTTTTGGCGGGGAAACCCGCCGGGGGAGGTACTTGCATTTTGACGCAGGATGAAAAGAAACAATTGAAGATCGCCGCCTGCAAAGTGCGCCTCGGCATCATCGAGGGCGTTTACGCGGCAAAATCCGGGCATCCGGGCGGAAGCCTTTCCGCCGCCGATGTGCTCACCTATCTCTATTTCCAGCATATGAACGTGGATCCGCAGAATCCGCACTGGGAAAACCGCGACCGTTTTGTACTCTCCAAGGGCCATGCGGCCCCGGCGCTCTACTCGGTTCTCGCCAACCGCGGTTATTTCCCCGTGAACGAGCTCAAGACGCTCCGTCACATCGGCAGCCGTCTGCAGGGCCATCCCAACATGAACCTCACGCCCGGCGTGGATATGTCCACCGGCTCTCTCGGCCAGGGCGTCTCCACGGCGGCGGGCATGGCGCTCGGCGCAAAGCGCCTCGGAAACGGCGTGCGCGTATACACGCTCCTTGGCGACGGCGAGATCGAGGAAGGTCAGGTTTGGGAGGCGATGATGTTCGCTTCGCACTATAAGCTGGATAACCT
>CAVIVK010000188.1:0-3628 GCA_963645975.1 Bifidobacteriaceae bacterium
GTCAATAAGCGCGCAAAAGCTCCGGCGGGAAAATTCGCCGGAGCTTTTGATATTTTTTTACTCTTTTCGAGGCGATTCGGCGGATGAGAGCGGTTTTGTGGAGCTTCGCTGCACGAGAAACGGCTCAAAGACCATGTGCGCCTTGGCGCGCTGCTGCGAATCGCTGTTGATGATATCGCGAATCAGCGACACGCCGGTCTCCCCCATAGACTGCTTGGCCGAATGAACGGTGGTGAGCGGCGGGACGAGAAACTGCGAAAGGTCGATATCGTCATACCCGACGACCTGCACGTCCTCCGGGATGCGAAGGCCGCAGGCGTGGATGGCGTTGAGCGCGCCAATGGCGACGGCATCGTTTGTGAGGCAGATGCCGAAGGGCGGCTTCACTCTGGCGCAGAGCTCCGACGCCGCGCGAAACGCGGCTTCAAACGTGGAGATCTGGTATATGACGTGCGTTTTGTCAAATTCATAACCAGCATCGGCGAGCGCACTCTGAAACCCGGAAAGACGAATCTGCGTTTTTGCGCCGGAGACAAACCGGCTGTCCGATTCGTCAAGGAAAATGTATATATTGCGGATCCCGCACGCGATCAAGTGGGAAGCGGCCAGATACTGGCCTTTTCGGTCGTCGCTCATGACATAATTGTTATCGGTTCCTGCGTCCTGCGAAGAGTGCGTCTTCGGCAGCGGATATCGCGAAAGGAACACCAGCGGCGTTCGCGCGGGACAATTTTTGGATGCGTCCAAGCGGGAAAAGGAACTCTTCATTCGTGTAAACGATGTGGATTCCTCTCTGTTTGAAGAGGATGTCCGTATGGCCGCAGAGCATCGAGCAGACGCGATCGTACTTCCCAAAGCGTGCTCCCGCGCTGTGGCCGTGGCGGACCGGCTGCTTTGCCGGTTGGATCCGGAAAACACCGTCGGTCTGATCCCCCTTGTGGAAACTGCGCAGGGGCTCAGCGAGCTGCGGGAGCTTCTTCTGGGCTCTGGCCGGATCGCAGCGGTGCAGTTCGGCGCGGAGGATTTCACACGCGACATGGAGATCGAACGCACG
This sequence comes from Bifidobacteriaceae bacterium, assembly GCA_963645975.1. Lineage (GTDB taxonomy): Bacteria > Bacillota > Clostridia > Oscillospirales > Oscillospiraceae > Apopatocola. The sequence continues at coordinate 1,055 of CAVIVK010000188.1, forward strand.
AAAACCGGGGAAGAGGTTCGGTTTGCCCGCCAGATCATCGGCCTTCTGTGCCGAAGCCGGGGCGTACAGGCGATCGATACGCCGTATGTGGACTACCGCGATGAAGCAGGGCTGGAGTCGGATTCCGTTGTAGCAAAGAGCTGCGGATTCGGCGCCAAGACGTGCATCCATCCGGCGCAGGTGGATACGGTAAACCGCCTTTTTATGCCGGGCGAAAAGGAAATCTCTTTCGCGCAGCGCGTTGTGCAGGAAGCGCAGCGCGAAGAAAACCGCCGTCTCGGCGCGTTTTCTCTGGACGGAAAGATGGTCGACGCCCCGGTCATAGCCCGCGCGGAAGGGGTTCTCGCCCGGGCAGAACGCTATGGCCTCATCGATAATCAGGATGAGAGATAAGGAGATATGCGCAATGGATTTGAGAAGAAAGGCAGACGAACTCCGGCTGAAGACGTTTGAGACGATCACACACGCCGGAGGAGGACACTACGGCGGCTCACTTTCGGCGATCGAAATCATGACGATCCTCTATTATGATATAATGAACATTGATAAGGACCACATGCACGATGACGCCCGTGACCGCTTCGTTCTCTGCAAAGGGCACGCAGGGCCGCCGCTGTACGCCGTACTGGCGGATCGGGGCTTTTTCCCTGCCGAATGGCTTTCTGAGCTTGACGCGGACGGCGGACATCTGCCCAAGCATGTGGATCGCAAAAAAGTGCCGGGGATCGAATTTTCGTCCGGTCCGCTCGGCCAGGGGCTTTCCGTGGCGTGCGGCATGGCGCTGCCGCTGCTGCACCGGCAGCCGGACGCACGCATCTATGCGCTGCTTGGCGACGGCGAGTGCGACGAAGGACAGGTGTGGGAAGCTGCAATGCTGGCCGCGCACTACCAGCTCAGCAATCTGATCGCCATCGTTGACTACAATAAATGCCAGATCGACGGCACGGTCTCTCAGGTGATGGGGCTGGAACCGCTGGCGGACAAGTGGGCGGTGTTCGGTTGGAACGTTCTGGAAGCAGACGGCCACGATGTTGACGCGCTGCACGATGTTCTTGCATCGGCAAAGCGGCATACCGGTTCGCCGACGGTGATTCTGGCGCACACGAAAAAAGGACACGGCGTATCGTTCATGGAGGGAAATTACCTCTGGCACAGCGGAAAAATCACGGCGGAGCAGTTTGAAACGGGAAGAAAGGAGCTGGAGTCGGCGTGCAGGAGATGAGAAATACGAACAAGGTTTTCGGCGAGACGCTTACGGCGCTGGGCGAAGAGATCCCGGAGCTTGTCGTCGTCGAAGCAGACCTTACCAAGGCATCCGGCAGCCTTCCGTTCCGGGAGAAGTTTCCGGAGCGCCATCTCAATGTCGGTATTGCGGAGCAGAATCTCGTCAGCTTTGCGGCGGGACTCGCCGCGGACGGACTGGTACCGGTCGTAACGACGTTTGCCTGCTTTGCCGCGCAGCGCGCCTGCGACCAGGCGGTGAACTCCGTTGCCTATAACGGATACGATATCAAGATTATCGGCACGGCGGCGGGCCTTACGAACGAGAAAAACGGCGGCACGCACATTTCCGTGGATGATGTTTCAATCTTCCGGACGATCCCGCATTTTACGGTGATTGATCCGGCCGACGCGGTGGAATTTGCCGCGGCGGTACGCTATGCTGTGACGCATGCCGGACCGTTCTACATCCGCTCGAACCGCGGCGATTATCCGGTGTTCCATGACGAGAGCTATGCTTTCGTTCCCGGCCGGGGCGAGGTGCTGCGGCGCGGGACGGATATCGGAATCCTCGCAAGCGGCATTACGACATGGGAAGCGCTCCTCGCTGCTGAGCGGCTTGCCGAAGAGGGGATCGAAGCTTATGTGGTGAACATGCCGTCGATCAAGCCGTTCGATAAGGCATCGACGCTTGCATGCGCGCACAGCGTCGGCGCGATGCTGACGGTGGAAAACCATTCCGTATATGGCGGACTGGGAAGCGCCGCAGCGGAGACGCTCGCGGAGGCTGGCGTAAATTGCCGGCTCGTGCGGCTCGGACTGCAGGACTGCTTCGGCGAAACGGCAACGCGCGCCTACCAGATGCATAAAAACGGCATTGATGCCGACGGAATCGTCCGCGCAGCGCGGGAAGCGCTGCATCGCACCTAATCTGTGACCACAGGGAAAAACCCTAAATATAAAATCAAGGAGGAACCTACCGAAAATGAAGAAGCTGATCTCGCTCATCCTCGCCCTTTGCATGGTGCTGAGTCTGGCCGCGTGCGGCGCGGCCCCCGCAGCGACGGAAACCCCGTCGGAAAACCCGGGCTCCACGGAGACCACCGCTCCGGCGGACAACGGCGAAGTCTACGTTTTCAACTTCGCAACGAACCAGCCGGTAAACCACGTTGTCGCCGCGGCCTATCAGGGGCTCGTGGACGAGCTCAACGAAAAGGGCAATGGCCGCATCCGCGCGAACGCCTATTTCTCCGAGCAGCAGGGCACGGAGAAGGAGACCGTCGACATGGTGGCCAACGACATCAATGATCTTCTCGTTGCCCCCGGCCACAGCGCGCTTTCCACCTACTATCC
>CAVIVK010000189.1:0-7048 GCA_963645975.1 Bifidobacteriaceae bacterium
CCGCTACGGTCGCCGCGATCGTTATCTTCGGTGCCAAAGCTCTTGTGCCGATTCTCTCCTGCGTGATCGCCGCCGTCGTCTCCGAGTTTCTCTTCAATGTGATCACGCACCGCAAGCAGTCCATCGGCGATCTCAGCGCTGTTGTCACGGGTCTGCTTCTCGGTCTCAATCTCAGCACCAACGTTCCCATCTGGCAATGTGTGCTCGGCAGCGTGTTCGCGATCGTCTTCGTCAAGTGCCTGTTCGGCGGTCTCGGCCACAACTTTGCGAACCCCGCCATTACGGCGCGCGTATTTCTCCTCGTCTCCTTTGCGGAGGTCGCCGGCGGCGCGATGCCGAAGGGCGTCGATCTCGCAACGAGCGCCACTCCGCTTGAAGTTCTCGCCAATGGCGGTGAGGGTCTCCCCTCTCTGCTGGACATGTTCCTCGGCGTGCGAGGCGGCGCGGTCGGCGAAACGTGCGTTATCGCGCTGCTCATCGGTTTTGCGTATCTCGTTATCCGCCGCGTGATCCGCTGGTACATCCCGGCGATCTTCGTCGGCAGCGTGTTTGTTCTCTACTTTATTACGACCGGCAGCGCCGTTACCGCGCTCTACCAGATCATGGCGGGCGGCTTGTTCCTCGGCGCGATCTTCATGGCAACCGACTACCAGACCTCGCCGATCAACAACAAGGGCAAAGCGTTCTTCGCGCTCGGCTGCGGCATTCTGACCTTCGTGATCCGCGAATACTGCGCGTATCCGGAGGGCGTGTCGCTCTCCATCCTCGTGATGAACATTCTTGCTCCGATGATCGAAAAATGGACGGCGGCTACGCCGCTCGGATTGGGAGGGCCGAAAAATGCAAAATAAAGGCAGCTTTCTCCGCTCGGCTCTGACGCTGATCGTTCTCTTCCTCGTGTTCGCTCTTCTGCTCACCGGTCTCAATACCTGGGCCGGTCCGATCATCGAACAGGGCGAGGCATCCCAGGCGGTCGGGCCGCTCATGGAAGTGCTTCCCGGCGCGCAGGGCTTTGATCTTATCTACAGCAACGACGGCTCCGCCGGAAGCGAGCTTGTCGATATCCCGGAATCCGTGGAGAGCATTTACTCCGAGACCTCCGGTCTCGGCTACGCGATGCTGCTCACCACCTCGCAGGGCTACACGAAGCAGCCGATGGAGATCGCTCTGGGCATCGATGCCGAGGGCAAGATCGCCGGGGCGCAGGTGCTCATCTATCCCGAAACGAAGGATATGGGCGTGGATACGTACCCGCAGACCTACGTTGGACAGGATTCCACGCTCGCGGACGTGAGCCTCGTTGCGGGTGTTACCTACTCCTCCAAGGCGTTCCATGACGCCGTTCTCGACGCTTTCAGCGCTCTCACGGCGAACGGGCTCGTCAGCGCCGGCGTCAAGGGTGACGACCAGCTGCTCACCGAGCTGATTGCCACCGTGTTCCCGGGCATCATGAACAGCGAAGGCGCGATGCAGGGCGAGGAGACCGATACCGGTATCGACGGCGTGACCGCCGCTTACAAAGCGCCGAACGGCGCGGGCTTCGCGTTTATCGCGAATGTAGACGGCGCGGGCGTGCTCGCCGTTGCGAACACCTCCGGCAGCGCCTGTGTCTACGATGTGGACGGCAACGTTGTGACCGATTCCTATGCCGACTTTGCCAAGGCTGCCGCCGCGTATGCGCGCGACAATGGCGATCTCTACACGGACGACGATATCTCCAAGCTCAGCGCTTACTACTCCAAGGAAGCGGAATACGCCGTGCTTGGTCTTGATGGCGTCTATAACTCCGTAACCGCCGCTTACACCGTGACGGAAAACGGCGAAACGCTTTACGCTTTCGTCTCCCGTCCCTATGGCTACAGCAACATGCCGATGGCTGTTTACTACGTCCTCAACGCCGACGGCGAAATCGTCATGATGAACGCCAAAGAGTTCATTCTTGAGAAAGAATACTTCTCCAAGTACACGCTCGACGCGCCGAGCTATAAGGAAGGCTTTGTCGGTCTGACCGGCGAAACCATGACGGACGACGTAGCGTTCATCTCCGGCGCAACGGTGACGACGAACGCCGTCAAGGTTGCGACGCGCGATGTGTTCGACGCCTTTGCCACTCTGAAAGAGAACGGAGGACTTGGCAATGAATGAGAAGAAAATGATTGTGAACCCGATGTGGGTGCTGTTTCTCGGTGCGTGCCCCGCGCTGGGTGCGACCGGATCGCTCCAGAGTGCCGTTGCCATGGGCGTTACGGTATTTGCCGTGATGCTCCTCACCGCGCTCGTGATGGCGCTGCTGCGCCGCATTCTCCCGCAGCGTTCGATCCTCGCCGCAACGATCCTCACGGCGGCGCTCTTCGTTTCCGCCGCGCAGCTCGTGCTGCACGCGGTACTGCCGGCTGTTTACAAAATGCTCGGCGTGTATCTCGCCGTGGCCGCCGTCAACCTGCTGGTATTCAGCCGCAGCGCCAATAACGCCTCCGGCTGCGCCATCGGAAAGGTTCTCGTGACCGGTATTGAATTTCTTGCGGTGATCGCCGTCGTCGCGCTGCTGCGCGAGCTTATCGGCCTCGGCACCGTCTGGGGACAGGAGATTGCGTTCTTCAAGGCGCACGCCGTGGCCTCGATCCAGAAGCCCATGGGCGGCTTCCTGGTGTACGCCATCGTCGCGGCAATCGTCAACGCTCTCTTCCCCGCCGCCTGTGCCGCGCAGGAAGAGCCCGGCTTTGCCGGTGTCGCCGCCGGTACGGCAGAAGGAGGTAACGAGTAATGACGTTCAAAACTCTCGTCGGTATCGTGCTCGGCGCGATGCTCGCCAACAATTACGCGCTTGAGAAATTCCTCGGTACGGCTCCCCTGCTCGGCTGGTCAACGCAGGAAAAGAAGGTTACTGCTCTCGGCTCGTCCGTGACCATTGCGATGTTCTTCACCGCCACTCTTGCCGCTCTCGTGCAGGAGTTTGTCCTGGATGTACATTCTCTCGGCTATTTGCAGACGCTCGTCTATGCCGCCATCGTGCTCATCGTTGTGTACGTGATGGAGCTGATCGCGAAGATCGGCGGGAAGAGCCTCGGCATCTACTTCCCCATCATCGCGCTCAACAGCGCGGTGCTCGGCGCTGCGGTGAACAATGCTGCCGACGGCCTCAATCTCGGCATGAGCATGCTCACGGCGTGGGGCGCCGGCATGGGCTTCTGGCTGGCGCTTGCGGCGTTTGCCGCCGTCCGCACGAAGATCCGCGAGCGCTACGTCCCGAAGGCGTGGCGCGGCCTGCCGATCTATCTGCTGACCGCTGCAATTCTCTCCATGGCGCTGCTGGCGTTCTGATCCCATTGCAAACGAAACCACCCTCCGATCCACGGATCGGAGGGTGGTTTTGTTACTGGTTTCGTTTCGGGTTATCGGTCAGACCGAGGATATAATCCACAGACACCTGATAGAGCTGTGAGAGCCGGATGAGGATATCCGTCGGTATGTCCCGCTGGCCAAGCTCATAGTTGCTGTATACCTGCTGCGAGCAATTCAGATACGCTGCCAGCTCCTTCTGCTTCATATCGTGATCCTCCCGCAGATCACGCAAACGGCAGTACATGCTACCACCTCCTGACAGGAGAAAGAATAGCGTACTGCATTTTGTTGTATTGACTTTTACCGCAAATTGCAGTATTATCATTCTACAGAGGTAATATTTCCACTTTTCGGAGGAATAAACAAGGGGGAGGAAAAAGCATGAGTTGTCCATTTTATTGGTACAACAACCATTATGCCTGCCGCAGGACCGGGCAGGATGTTAACGAGGAAACTTACTTCAAGTACTGCCGCAATTACGATTACGATGACTGCCCTATTTACAAGGGCAACGACTCCGGCGGCTGCTTTCTGACATCGGCCTGCACCGAGGCACGCGGCCTGCCGGACGGCTGCCATGAGCTGACGGTGCTGCGAGCCTTCCGCGACGGATATCTCCGCTCCCAGCCGGAGGGAGAAGCGGAGATCGCGGAATACTACGCCGTCGCGCCGAAGGTTGTTGACGCGATCCGGAGCAAGGCGAACGCCACGGAAGTATTCGACGCCATCTACCGCGAGCTCGTCCTTCCCTGTACAACATTTATCGATCATTCGGACTACGAAAAAGCCCACGAGCTTTATCGTTCTTATGTACGGAAACTGAAAGAACTCTACTGTCCTAAGGAGGCATGACATGAAAGACAACAGTACTGATCACGCAATTCGCGCTGCCGTCAGTGAAAAGGTGCTTGAGGCATATTCCGCTTTTGCGATTGGCGGGGAAAATGAATATCCGTCTGCCATCTCTCAGTTCAAGGAAGCTCTGCAATTATCTGAAAATCTGATCGTCCCCTCGGACAGCGACCTTTTCCAGCGCAGGGAGATCAATCGATATCTCGGTATGCTGACATATCTTTTAGAGGGGGATGACTATCTGCATAAAGCAGAGTCCTTTTATAATGAGGGCACGCCCATGGAAGAGACAAAGGATCTTCGCACCGCTTTGTTTTATGTGTATTGTATGAACAAACTCGCCGATGCGACGAATGATCAGAGCTACTACATAAAACGCTACAATGTGTCTTGGGCGGTTTATTCCACACGATTTGCTGACATACAGGACGATTGTTATAAGGCAAGTTTTCTCGCCTGCATCATTACAGAGAAAATTCTCGGGCGAATCTGTGCACAAGACCTTGATGGAGCCTCGGAAATAAATAGAATACTCGGAACGCTGGAGGACTGTGAGGATACATACAACATGTACCAGCAGATGATTGATACAGAACGCAGCGAAAGTGATAAAAGCCCTGGCGTTTTAGGGAAGCTCTTTCGTCGTTTTTCAAGATAAGCTACCCGCGCTTTATTCCCATATTGCTTTTTTCTTATACAACAACTCCCGCCGGTTGATGACCGGCGGGAGTTGTTTCTCTTTATCGGGTTTTATTCCTCATCGTCGCTGCCGTTCTCATCGTCGTCGCCATTCTCCTCATCCTTCTGAAGAAGAACCTTGCGGACAAGGATGACAGCCACAGCGATCACCGCCACGGCCAGTACGCCGATGATGACAAGCAGCACCGTGTTCGTCTTTTTCACGGGCTTGGCCGGGGTCTCGTCCTCACCAACGTCGGAACCGGCGGGGATAGGCTGGATGGTCTCATAGCCGCAAACAGAGCAAACGCCCTTCTGTTCGCCATCCTCTGTCGCGGTGGGGGCTTTCAGAACCGTCCACGTATAGGTGTGGAACGCCTCGTCGCCGTGCTCACCGCAGGTGCATTGATGCCAATGGGAAATGTCGTTATGCTCCCAGACGCTCGAAAAGCTGTGCGTGTGCGCCTTGGTGGCGGTGAACGTCACGGGGACGGTGTTGGAGTAATAGGGATCGGAGGTCGTGCCGTTGCTGGTGAGCTGAACGCTCACGCGGTAATACGTCGTGCCCTCGGTCTGTTCGGGCTTATAGCTTGAGTTCGTTGCACCAGGGATGGCCTTCATCGCGGCGGTGCTGTTCGTCGCGGCGCTGTACCATTGATAGGTGAGCGTGCCGCCGTCGCTGGACGTTGCCTGAATGGAGAGAACAAAGTTCGGGTTCTCATCGATCGCCATCGTGCCGCCGATGGGCTGCGTGATGATGCTGAGAGACGCCGCTTTCTTCGTCACCGTAATGCCCGCCGCAGCGGAGAGCGTTTCACCGCCCTCGCTCTTGAAGAGGCAGGCAACCTTCCAGCCGTTCATGTCATAGGGGATGTTGCTGAGCGTAAGCGTTTCGCTGTCGCCGCCGGAAATGCTCAGCGACGGGAACGCCGTGCGCGCGGCAGTATAGTCGTAGATCTGCGTGCCGTCGGCGCTGATGATACGCCAAACGTAGCTCGTCGCGCCATCGGCGCGGGCAATAAAGATCGCGCGTCCGCCCTCGGTGACGGTCTCGCCGGTCGGGTCCTTCGTAGTTACGGGCGCGGCGGGCTTGGCGTTCACGGTGATGTGGCAGAACGAGGTCGTGACCGCGCCGGCGTCGTTCAGAAACTGGCAGTAAATGTCCGCGCCATTATATTCCATCGTGGCTGCAACGGAGAGGGAGGCCGTTGTCGCGCCGTCGATGGGTTTGGGGCCTTCTTCGCCCTTCTTATAATACCATTGGATGCTCGCCGCGCCGGTCGCTCCGGCGGTGAGCGCGATGGTATCGCCCTCGGTCAGCGTCTGGCTGGTGGTGCTCACATCCTGCGTGAGCGCCGGCTTGGAGAGCACCGTGACGGTGCAGACAGAAGACTGGGTGGTACCGGCCGAATTCTGCACAAAGCAGTAAAAGGCCGCACCATTGATCGAGGCGTCCACCGCGGCGATCTGGTACGTATTGGAAGTCTGTCCCTCCACGGGCGTATCGCCCTCGGGATGGACACGATACCATTGATAGGAAAGCTCGCCGCCCGTTGCCTCCACGGTAAGGGTGAGCGTTTGTCCTTCGATCACGGTAAGCGTCGCGGGTACATCGGTATTGATGACAGGGGCGTCGTCCGCGAGCGCCGTCGTACCAAGCGCGGCAATCAGGAGCGCCGCCATCAAAACGGCAAAGAGTCGCTTTGAAACAAGTTTACGCATAGTGTATTCTCCTTCCCCGCGCCCTGCGGCGCAGGTTGAATGGTCCGGTTTTCTTTCTTGCTTATTAGACGCAAGAAAGCGGCAAAAAGTTTTCGGAAAGCTCAAAAAATGTCCCGAAGGGTCATTGTAGCGTTTCGGGACATCTTTGTCAATATAAGTTTACTGCCAATCGCCGTTCACTTCAGCCAAGCTGACGGAGGGATTCCTCCAGATTGGCAATCAGCGCTTCGAGCTTTTCAGCGCGCTCGCGCTCGGTAGCGACAACGTTGGCCGGAGCACGGGAGACGAAGCTCTCGTTGGAGAGCTTGCGGCGCTGGTTTTCAAGGAATCCGCGGTTTTTCGCGAGTTCCTTTTCCAGACGAGCGCGTTCCTTGTCGAGATCGACAAGCTCGCTCATCGGCAGGAAGCAGCGCGCATCCTTCGTCACGATGCTGACCATTTTGTCGGCGTCCGC
>CAVIVK010000190.1:0-4955 GCA_963645975.1 Bifidobacteriaceae bacterium
ATATGAGGGCATTTCCGCCCGGCAGAACCGCGTGTGCCCTTGTCAATCGACGCTAAGAAAGACCCCCGCGGCAGCGCTTCAAAAACGCCGCCGCGGGGGATTCTTGTTTGTGCGCGTCCCCCCGGCTGTCAAACCCGCCAGCCGGGGGACGCCTGTTCCGGTAAAATTATTTCCGCACCACGTTCGCGCTGATGCCGCGCATGGCCTCGGCAAATTCGGCGTCGAGCTTTTCACGCCGGGCGAGATCGCACGCCGTTACCATGCCGACGAGCTTCCCATTCTCCGCCACGGGCAGACGGCGCAGCTGCTCACGCGCCATGAGCGCGGCGGCGCTCTGCACGCTGTCGCCCGGCCGCGCCGTTACGACCGCGCGGGACATGACCTCCGAAACACGCGTATCCGTGGGGTCATTTTCCAGCGCGAGGCAGCGCAGCACAATGTCCCGGTCGGTAAGCACGCCGCGCAGCCGCCCGGCGCTGTCCGTTACGGGCAGCGCGCCGAGATTCCAGCGCCGCAGTAGCCGTGCCGCCGCCGTGACCGGCTCATCCTGCCCGACGGTGATAACCCGCGCCGTCATGATGTCCTGAACTTCCATGGTGTATATCCTCCCTGTTCGGTTTTGTTTCTTACAGGGAGTATGGACAATCGGCGCGGCTCTTAACCCGGCGCGGCGAGAGAAGCGAGCATTTCCCCCGCGGCGCGGCCAAAAAGCTCCGCGGCGGCGAGCGCTTCGGAGAGCGTGTTGCCGTTCGTACCGACTTCTATAATGAGAGAGCCGGTCGTATACTGCTGGTTGTACCGCTCCGGCGCGAGATGGATCGGGCGCATGAGCGCGCCGTTCGCTGCCACCGCCGCGGCCTGCATCGCGAGCGCCAGCTTGAGATTTTCCCGCCAGAGCGGGTGCTCGAGATATTCGTCCGTGCCGCATACGAGCATCACCTGCGCCATGCCGCTTGGCGCGGCGCACGTCTTGTAAACGGTCGATTCGTCGCCGATGGCGTCGCGGTGGACATCCAGCACGAGCGCAATGTCCGGATACTCGGCGAGATACGCCTCAATGGATGCCGCCGCGCGCTCGTAGGAGCCCGAGTAGCTTGGATAATCGTAAAGTGTGCGGTCGTGCAGCACGCGAAGGCCGTATTCTTCGAGCGCGGCTTGCAGCGCATCGCCCACGCGGATGACCGAGCGTTCCGGATCGGTGGTGCGGTATGGGTCGCTCGGCGTATACTCCTCGCCCTCCGCGGGCAGATACGCCTCCGTGCCGTGCGTATGTATGATAAGGATTTGCGGCCCCTCTGTGCTGAGCTGCTGCACAAGCGGTTCGGCCATGAGCGAAGCGATATCCACATCCAAACCGGTTTTATTTCGTATCTCCATGCCCGTGTCGTCCGTGAACGGCACAATTTCCGGCGTCGGCTCGGGGGTCGGCTCCGGTGTGACCTCCGGGGTAGGGTCCGGTGTGACCTCCGGGGTAGGGTCCGGCGTGGGCTCCGGCGTGGGCTCGGGCGTTGGCTCCTCCGTCGGTTCCGGTGTCTGTTCGGCGGTTGGCTGGGGAGAGGGGGCTTCCGCCGGCTCCGGTGCGGGTTCCGGCGCGGAGACCTCTGCTTGGAGGTTGTCCGTGCGGAGCAGCTGCCCGGAAGCGGCCGCGTCGCCGAGCTCCAGCGCGAGCAGCGCCGCGCCGAGCCGTCCGCTCTCATAGGCCGCGGCGGCGCGCTCGACCGGCTGCGCCAACGCCCCGGCGTTCAGTACCAGCTGCGCCGCCATGACCGCCGCGCACAGCAGCCGTCCCCTCCGGTTCATCGTCCCGCCTCCTTTGTCCATACCCCGCCCATCGATACTATCTATCTTATGGCGCGGCAGCGGAGAATATGACAACGGCTTGTTGACGTCTTTCGTCCCGGCATGGTAAAATTATAAAATATTGAGACGACAGGAGAGCGGAAAAAATGCGGACATGGTGGAATACGTTCATGCTCGGGCGAAACGGCGTGGACTTTCTGAATAAGCATCTTTTCCGCATCGCGGCGGTGATCGCCGGGGTGAATCTGCTGCTTACGTGGCGGATAGGCTTTATCCCGGTTGTTATAGCGGGCTATGCCCTGTTCCGGACGCTCTCCCGGAATCTCACGGTGCGGCAGATGGAGGATCTGACGGCGCGCGAAACCTACGACCGCACGAAGGAAAAAATCACCGGCGCGCTGCAGCGGGCAAAGCAGCGCCGCGACTACCGGTTTTTCTCCTGCCCCGGCTGCGGCAGCTATCTGCGCGTGCCGCGCGGAAAAGGGCGCATCCAGATCACCTGCCCCCGCTGCGGGCAGCGGTTTGACCGGAAGAGCTGACGGGCGAGAACCCCTCATCCTCGTTTCACTCGGCAGCTCCCCTGTTCGGGGCGCCAAGCCGGTATACCGCAAACTTACTTGCCTCCCCTTTTAGGGGAGGTGGCAAAAACGAAGTTTTTGACGGAGAGGTTTATCACCATGACCATGGAAGAAATACTCACATCCGGCCTTGGGGAGCTCGGCGTCCCGGCGACGGCGGCGCAGCTTTCGCAACTCCGGGCCTACTATACGCTGCTTGACGAACGCTCGAAGGTGATGAATCTCACCGCCATTGAGGGCGAGGAGGCCACGGCGCGTCTGCACTTTCTCGATAGCGCCGCGCTGCTCCGGTATGTGCGTCTCTCCGGCAAAACCGCCGCGGACATCGGCTCCGGCGCGGGCTTTCCGGGGCTCGTCGCGGCGATCCTTGCGCCGGACGCGAACATCACGCTCATCGACAGTCTCCAGAAACGCGTGTCGTTCCAGCAGGAGGTATGCGATACGGTCGGTCTCGGAAACGTGACGTGCCTTGCCGGGCGCGCCGAGGAGGAGACCGCGCTTCGCGAGAGCTTCGATGTTGCCACGTCCCGCGCCGTGGCGCGCCTGGCGATGCTCTGCGAGCTCTGCCTGCCGCTCGTGCGTGTCGGCGGCGTGTTTGCCGCAATGAAGGGGCCGGAGCCGGAGGAAGAGGTGCAGGAGGCGGCACGCTGCATCCGCACACTCGGCGGCGGGAAGCCGCGCATCGAGAAATATACCGTCCCCGGCACAGACGCCGTGCACAGCGTTGTCATCATCCCGAAAACCGCGCCCACCCCGGCAAAATATCCCCGCCGGTTCGCCATGATCAAAAAGCAGCCGCTCTGAGATGAATATAGAAAAAGCGAGGCTTATCGAAAAGCCTCGCTTTTTTATGCCGGTCAGTCCTCCGTGCGGATCAAATTGCTCTCATACGGGCGTTTGCCGGAGAGCACTTCGTCATAATAATTCTGCTTCCAATCGATAAAGGCAATGCTGTCCTGCAATTCCTGCACGGTTTCCCGCAGAGTCTCCTGCTTTCGCGCCAACATCTCCTTGCGCTGCGGGATCGTGCTCTCTCCCAGCAGACAGAGTGCAAGGTATTCCTTCATCTCCTGGATGCTCATGCCGCATTTTTTGAGACAGGTGAGACCTTGAATCCACGCAACATCCCGCTCGTCAAAGACGCGGCGGTTGTTCTTGTCCCGCTTGACATGGGGGATGAGGCCCTCGTTGCAGTAAAATTTCAACGCCTGATAGGTCATGTTGGTCTCTTTGCAGACCTGCATCATGGTGTAAAGCATGATTTGCCCTCGCTGTTAACAAAGAATTCAAAATTTTCCTTCCAAAACCTCTTGACCGATTGTAACAACCGGAAATTATAATCGGGTCAAACAACCGGAAGTAACAGACGCATTGTACCATGTCATACTTCATTTCGCAAGGGAGTGTTTTTCTTGAATAACTTCATCTTTGAAAACAAGACCAAGGTGTATTTCGGCAAGGGCGGCGTGAAGGAATATCTCGGCTGCCTGCTCGAAAACTACGGGGACACCGTCATGCTTGCCTACGGCGGCGGCTCCATCCGGCGCAGCGGCGTGTACGACGAGATCACCGCCATCCTCCGCGCGCAGGGAAAGCGTGTCGTGGAGTTCTCCGGCATCATGCCGAACCCCACCTATGCCAAGGTGCAGGAGGGCGCGAACCTCGCCAGGGAAAACCGCGTCGATCTCATTCTCGCCGTCGGCGGCGGCAGCGTGTCCGACTGCTGCAAGATCATTTCCGCGCAGGCGAAGCTCGATGAGGACATCTGGGAGATGCAGTACACAAAGCACACCTATCCTACAGAGTTCATCCCGCTCGGCACGATCGTCACGGTGTTCGGCACCGGCAGCGAGATGAACAACGGCGCCGTCATCACCAACGAGGAAAAGAAGATCAAGGGCGCTCTGTGGGGCGCACAGGCGGAATTTGCCTTCCTCGACCCCAGCTACACCCTGTCCGTTCCCATGAAGCAGGTCATCTCCGGCGCGTTTGACACGCTGAGCCACGCCATGGAGACCTACTTCGGCAAGCCGGACGAGAACAACCTCTCCGACGATATCAACGAGGCCGTCATGCGCAGCGTCATCCGCAACATCCGCGTTCTGCTGACCGCCCCGGAGAATTACGACGCGCGCAGCGAGCTTGCCTGGGCATCCGCCATGGCGGAAAACGGCGTACTGAAGATCGGCAAGGTCACGGATTTTCAGGCGCACCAGATCGAGCACCAGCTCGGCGCTTACACCAACTGCAACCACGGTGCGGGGCTCGCGGTCATCCACCCGGTGCTGTACCGCCATATCTACAAGTCCGGCGCGGCTCGGTTTGCACGCTGGGCACAAAACGTCTGGGGTATCGCGCCGCAGGGCAGCGACGAGGCGACGGCGGCCGCCGGTGTCGAAGCGCTCGCGGCATTCATCCGGGAGATCGGCCTGCCCACCACCTTTGCCGAGCTGGGAATTCCTGCGGACACGGATTACCGCGCCGTCGCCGATTCCACCAACATCACCGCGGGCTGCTGCAAAAAGCTGACCCACGATGAAATTTACGACATTCTCTGCGAATGCAGATAAAAAAGAA
>CAVIVK010000191.1:0-6418 GCA_963645975.1 Bifidobacteriaceae bacterium
ATATATAACTACTTGTTATTATTGAGGTGATTTCCATGCCTGCCGCAAAGAAAGTCTCCCGAGAAGAGATTGTCAACGCCGCAATTGACGTGCTGCGCGACGGCGGATTTTCCGCCGTCAACGCCCGCAGCGTCGCAAGGAAACTCGGCTGTTCCACACAGCCGATCTACTTTTCGTTTCGGAACATGGACGAGCTGAAAGCCGTCTTGATCGAGCGCGCCGTGCAAATGCACGAGCAGCGCGTGCGGGATTCGCTGCGCGCCCACGCAGGGAACGACAGCCGCTACAGCAGCTACGGCATGGGCTTTGTCCAATTCGCCGCGGAGGAAAAGCAGCTTTTCCGCTGGCTGTATCTCGAGGGCGAACAGCTGGGGCCGTATCAAAACGACATATTGCTGCCGGAGGTCATCGGCGTGATTATGGAAGAATTCGGCTATGGTGAGGACGTTGCGCGCCGGTTTCATCAGGATATGATCTATTTTACCTACGGTCTGGCCATTCTTGCCAACACCGGGCATTTGCCGCTGACGGAGACGGAGCTTCGCGAGGCGTTCCGCCGGGAGTTTCGCGCACTGATCGCCATTTATGGAAAGCCGCCGAAGCTGCCGGAATTTGCCGTGAAAGCCGGTGTGGTTTTATGAATCTGAAGGTGTCCTTCTCCTGGGTGGGGCTTGTGGTTTTTGCGCTGCCCATGCTCATCAACATCGCCTATGCCATGTTTCCTCCGGCGGGCGAGCCGGAGCCGCCCGCGCCGGTCACGCATTGGGTGGAGACCGTCGAGCAGGTCAGCCGCATCGCCTACCTGCTCGCGGTGACGCTTCTCGTGAGCCGAAAGCCGGTTCGCTGGCACAGCATATGGTTTTTCCTCGCCGCCGTTTTTCTGATCTTATATTACGCCGTATGGATCCGCTATTTCGCGCTCGGGCGGGAGGTTGCGCTGCTCAGGCGCGCTTTTCTCTTTGTTCCGATGCCGCTTGCGGTATTCCCTGTTTTGTACTTTCTCTGCGCCGCCGTCTGGCTGCACAACGTTCCGGCGGTGATCCTGATAGTCATCTTCGGCGCGGCTCACCTGACGGTGTCGATCCAGTCATTTCTGTAGAAAGGAAAAAGCTATGGACGAAATTATAGTATATGTCCACGGAAAGGGCGGCTCTGCGGAGGAAGCGGAGCATTACCGGGCGCTCTTTCCGAACAGCGAGGTCATCGGCTTTGATTATCATTCGCAGACGCCGTGGGACGCGAAGGACGAATTTCCGGCGTTCTTTGCCGCGCAGCATAAACGCTGCGGCCGTCTCACGCTGATTGCGAACAGCATCGGTGCGTATCTTTCGCTCTATTCGCTCGATGAAACGCTCGTGGACGAAGCGCGCTTCATCTCCCCTGTTGTGGACATGGAAAAGCTCATTGGCAGCATGATGCTCTGGTCGAATGTGACCGAAGCGCAGCTCGCGGAGCGAGGCGAGATCGCCACGGATTTCGGCGAAACACTCTCGTGGCGGTATCTCTGCTATGTGCGGGAGCACCCAATCGCATGGCGCATCCCCACCCGCATTCTGTACGGAGAGCGGGATAATCTGACCTCCCCAGAGACCATATCGGCCTTTGCGGCGCAGCACAGCGTCGAATTGACCATTATGCCCGGCGGCGAGCATTGGTTCCACACAGCGGAGCAGATGGCGTTTCTGGATAGCTGGCTCAGAAGAAGCTAAATGCAGAAAAAGCGGCGTGATTTTTGCATCACGCCGCTTTTCTCATGCGTATATTAGCTGAACAAAATCTTGGTATTCTCGCCCATGGTGACCGATTCGGGGTAGAGCGGCAGGAACACGTATCCGGCTTCCTGGAGTTGTTTGACAACGCCGGGGAAGGCGCTGACCGTGTTGGAGTTCCAGTCGTGGCTGAGCACGACCGCGATATCGAGCTGCTTTACCTCCCAGACGCCCGTGCCCTGGATCTCCGCGGCGCTCTTTCCGGCAACGCCGTTATCGAACACATCGCACGACCACTCGATCCACTCATAGCCCGCGTCCCGGATCGCCTCGGTCGGGTCCGTGTGGAGCAGCGCCTTGGCCCACGCCGAGCCGCCGGGGAAGCGGAACAGCTCCGTGTGGAAGCCGGTGCATTCGTATACCCACTCGTCCTGCTTGTTGATCATTTCCAGCAGACCGTCCGTGTTCTGGTACAGATTGCCCAGCGCAGCGAACTGGTGGGAATATGTATGGTTGCCGACCGCGTGGCCTTCGGCAAACTCGCGGCGGAGCATTTCGGCCTCATCCTTGGATTCGTTCGCCTCGTGAGAGGTAAAGAACGTCACATGCACGCCCAGCTCCTTCGCCGTGTCGAGCACCTGCGAGGTAAGGATCGTGGGGCCGTCGTCGAACGTCCAGTAGCAGATCTTGATGTCCGTTTCGCCCGCCTGGACCTTTTCCTCCAGTTCGCGGATCTTGGCTGCGTACTCACGCCGTTTGGCAAGAGTCTCTTCCAGGATGTCATCGAGCCGCGTACTCTCGGCGCGGAGATCTTCGAGCTGCGCGGTTTTGCTCTTGTTATCGGAGAGCGCGCCATTAAGCTCTGTGGCAAGCGCCTTGCCCTCGTCGCCGCCTAGCGAAACATCCTCGCGCAGCGCGTCCTGCCGCGCTTTCATGTCCGCATCCAGCTTGTCGGCGCTCTCATCGACAAGCTGCGCCTGCGCGCGGAGATCGGCAGCTTTGGATTCGTATTCCGCCGTCGGCACGGCGCGGTACTGGAAAAAGGCAAATACGCCAAAGCCCACCGCGACGAGCGCCAGCGCGAGCAGAACATAGTTAATTACCTTTAAGGTATTCTTCAACCTGATCCACTCCCTTCTGCATCTCTTCGTAGACGGAATTGTAATACGCCGTATCCTCGTCCGCGAGCTTTCCTTCGACTTCCTTTTCCAATGCGGCGATCGACTCGTCAAGCGCGGCGTTGTCGGTTTTGAGCGAGTCGATCTTTTCCTGCGTTTCGGCAAAGACCTCCTGCTCCGCCGCCGCCCATGCGGCAGCGCCGGTCTCGGTTTCGGGGTTCAGGGCGTCATAGCGCGTCTGCGCCGCGGTAAGCTCTCCCTCCGCTGCGGCCACGGCGCTCTCGCCGCTGGCGCGCAGGGTCGCTGCCTGATGCAGGAAGTAAACGCCGCACACAACGCCGATGACCAAAATCACCGACAGCAACACAGTCATTACGGTGCGTTTCATCGTTTTGCAATCACTCTTTTCTATACCTTTTTTCGGCCGCGATGCGGCCGGTTTTTATTTCTCGTAGAGCGCGAACAGCTCTTTCGTCTGATGCGTCAGATCAAACTCCGTCACGGCGCGGCGGCGGGCGTTCTCGCCGCATGCGCGGCGGTACACATCATCCGTCATGAGCCGGTACAACGCTTCGCCGAGGGCGCTCACGTCGCCGGGCGGTACGCACGCCCCGCAGCCGGAGGCAAGATCCGCACCCGCACCGACGTCCGTCATAACAAGCGGCAGAGCGCATTCCATTGCCTCGAGCGCAGCAAAGCTCATGGCCTCATTATAAAGCGCGCTGCTCACGTAGACATCCGACGAGCACATCAGCGCCTCGGCGTCCGTGCGGTAGCCCGCGCGAATCACGTTTTCGCCAAGGCCCCGAGCGCGAATGCCCTCGCCCACGGCGTCAAAGAGCTCGCCGTCGCCCGCAATGAGGCATACAAACGGCTTTCTCGTGCGCTCTTTGAGCTGCGCAAGCGCATCCAGCAGGAAGAAGAGGCCCTTCTCCGGCGCATAGCGCGCCATGGTGAGAAAGACGAAGCAATCCTCCGGCAGAAAAAACTCCCGGCGGATCACATCCTGCCGCGGCAGGAGCGGCTTTGGCGCAACGCCGTTGAAGATGACGCGGATTCTCTCTTTTTTGACGCCGTTCTCGCGCAGAAGGTTCGCCCCCTGCGTACATACGGCGACGCATGCGGCGTCGTGCGGCGTGATCCAGCGGTTGAGAGTGCGCCAGAAAAAATTCTGGCGCACCGTGAGATGGCTCGTGAACACCACGCGCGTCTTACTGCGCCAGAGGCGCGAGAGCACGGCGATCGCGTTTTCGCGCGGGTACTGCGCGTGGATAACGTCGATATCGTTTTCCGCGCAGAGCCGGGCAAGTTTTCTCCCCGCCGTGAGCGCGTGCGCGGCACGCAGGTCGAGCCGGAATGTTTTGCAGCCGAGCCCTTCCGCCTTTTCGGGAAGCCCGTCGCCATCCATGTAGGCGAGAGCACAGCGGTGTCCCTGTGCGGAATACGTCCGCATCAGGTTCTCGACGTACTTTTCCGTGCCGGCCTTTCCGGCGTAACTGATGAGATAGAGAATGTTCAAATCGTTAATAGAAGAGCTTCGCGATCGGGCTGTCGGCGTCGAGGATCAGCGTCTTTTCCGCGCCAGTCATGGACGCCTGCAGCGCGTCAAGCGCGATCATGAACGTATAAAACTCGGCCTCCTCCGGCGAGTCGTACACCTCGGAGAGGATGCGCATATACTCCGCGTCGCCCTCGGCACGCACCGTGGCGGCGGTCGCATCGGCGTTGGCGAGGAGGATCTGCACCTGCTTGTCGGCCTCGTTGCGGATCTCCTTGGCGCGGCTCTCGCCCTCGGCAAGATAGCCCGCGGCGATATTGTTGCGCTCGGAGATCATGCGGCTGAACACGGCGGATTTGTTGTCGTCCGGGAGGTCGATCTTCTTCGTCTCCACGGCGATAAGCTCAATACCGTAGCGGTCGAACGCATCGCCGATCGTCGCCATGACGGTGCGCACGAGCGTGCCGTCGCGCCCGGAGATGATCTCCGCCTGCGTCATGGAGGAGAGAACGGTTTTGAGCGCGTTATAGACGTTCGCGTTGATGCGCCCTTCGGCGTTCGACACGCTGCCGGAGAGCGTTTCGATAAAGAGGCGCGGATCCTCAATGCGCCATACGGCGAAGCAGTCGGCAATGAGGGTCGTTTTGTCTGCGGAAATCATATCGCTCACAGGCAGGTCGTAGAGCAGCACCGTATTGGGGAGCGTGCTCATCTCCTGCACAAAGGGGATTTTAAAATAGAGTCCCGGTTCGCTCTTCACATCGACGACCGCGCCGAACTGGCGCACGACGCCGTACTCGTTCGGCTGCACAACGTACAAGCTGCTCAGAAGCAGCACAAGGATCACAACGGCTAGCACCGCGATAAGAATCGTCCGGCCGATGTGGGCGGGGCGCTTGTTCGTATATTCTTCCATCGTTACGGCTCCTCCCCTGTCGTGGTCGTTGTGTTCGCGCCGGTGAAGCTCTCAAGCGGGAGAACAGTTTGCAGCGCGCTGCCATCCTTGCCAGTGATGACGATCTTCATATCCGGGAACACCTTCGTGATCATTTCATAGAACAGGCGCTGGCGCGTGATCTCCGGGTACTTGGAGTATTCGGCGTACAGCTCCGTGAAGCGCGAGGCCTGGCCCTCGGCCTCGGCGATGCGGGAAGCCTTGTAAGCTTCGGCCTGCTGCAAAATTTCGTCCGCGTTCGCCTTGGCGGCAGGCAGCTGCTCGTTGGCGTACTTGTTCGCGTTGTTGATGGCGGTCTCCGCCTCCTGCTTGGAGGTTTCCACGGCCTTGAAGGCCTGCTGCACTTCGAGCGTGGGGGGCTCCGCGTCCTGCAAGGCGATGTTCACGAGAACAATGCCGAGATCCTCCTGCTCGAGGCGGGTGCTGATCTTGTCGCGGATGACACCCTGAATTTCCGCCTTGCCGGTCGTGATGATATCGTCCACACCGTAGAGGCCGATCGTATCGCGGATGTAGCTCTGGCAGAGCATTTTCAATATGGCTTCAGGCTCTGCGCTGTTATAGAGGTACTTCACCGGATCGTCCACGCGGTATTCCACATAGAAATCCACGTTGACGAAGTTGAAGTCCACGCTGATCATGAGCGATTCGTCCTCGTTATTGACGTTTGTGCGCAGGTCATAGCCAAGCGCAAAGCCCTGCGTTGCCTTGCTGACGATGGTTTTCTGCTGGATGATGGGGATCTTGAACTTGAGGCCGGACGTGCTCACGACGGACGGCTTGCCAAACGTTGTGATAACGGCGTACTCGTCCTCCTGCAGCTGATACACCGAGCCGAAGCCCAGCGCGCCGACCAGTACAAGCACCGCTGCAACCGTCACGATCGTGCGCGGCAGCCCCTTTTTCCCGTCGCCGTCCTTTTTGCGCGTGCCGACTACAATGAGCGCCGCCACCGCCGCAAGGACGAGGATGAGTGTGATAAAGCTCATGGGATTCTCCTTTCTTTGTACGGCGAGAACATGCTATTCCACCATATAACAGCATAACACAGCGTGCCTCGTTTGTCCAGAAAAGCCCTTAGCATCGATTGACAAGGGCACACGCGGTTCTGCCGGGCGGAAATGCCCTCATACGGCGT
>CAVIVK010000192.1:0-2553 GCA_963645975.1 Bifidobacteriaceae bacterium
AACCGCTTCCATCGGCGTGTCCGGCGCTCCGAAGCGGATGTTGTTCGCGACAGTATCATGGAAGAGATAGACATTCTGGAACACGAAGCTGAAGTTGCGCATGAGACTGTCCATATCGTATTCGCGCACATCGTGCCCGCCAAGCGTGACCTGCCCGCCGTCCACATCCCAGAAGCGGGAGAGCAGATGGCAGAGCGTCGTCTTGCCGCCGCCGGAGGGGCCGACAATGGCGGTTGTCGTCTTTTCCGGGATATCAAGCGTGATACCGCGGATGACGGGCTTTTTCTCATAAGAAAAGCGGATATCCTCCGCGCGAAGATCGCGCCGCTCCGTCTCGATCTCCGCGCCGGAGATGTCCATTGTGGGAAGCTCCAGAATGGCCGACGCCTGATCGACGCAGGTGCTTACTACGCGCAGCAGGCTGGACTGCGTGCCCGCCTGTTCCAGCCCCTCGGTGAGCAGGAACGAACAGACCGAGAGCATGATGCAGTTCAGCAGTTCCATTTTCCCGCCGGTGTAGAGCACAAGAGACAGCACGACCACGCCGACATCGATGAGCTTCGCCACGGCGTTCTGCGCGAGCATGAGCGGCAGGAGCCGGAGCTCCATATCGATGTTGGAATTTACATTCTCGCCGATGGCGGATTGCAGCGCGCGGTTATATTTTCCCGCCAGAGAGTAGGATTTCACCTCGGCGATGCCCTTGATATATTCGAGCACCCGCTCCACAACTGCCGTGTCCCCGGCGAGCTTCCGGCTCGTGGTTTTTTCGGATTTTGCCTGCATGGCGCGGTTTACGAGATAGTATACCGCAAGCCCGGCCACGATCCAAAGCCCTGCGCGCCAGTCGAAGAGGAACACCGCAAGCGCCATGACCGCCGTGGAGAAAAGCCCCTCTGTGACAAGCATCACCACGCGGGTGGAAACGCCGGAGAGATTGTCCATCGTGTTGGTGGTGACGGATGTGATCGCGCCGAGGCTGTTCTCATTAAAATACCCCATGGGGAGATAGCGCAGATGCTCGGCAATCTGCACGCGCTTGTTGGCCGTTGTGCGGTAGCCGCCGTCGGTCTGCAAGGCCGTGGCGCGGTATTTCAGCATTGACGAGCCGATGACGGACATGAGCATAATGGCAAGCGAGAGCCAGATGGCCTTTGCGGTAACGCCGCCGGTCAGCATGGCTTGCAGCATCACGCCGATGGCCGGGATCTTGAGCGCCGAAAAGAGCGCCGCCGCAACGCCGAGGACGATGGAAACAGAAAACTCCCGGCGCTCCCGCTCGTCGCAGAAGCGGAAGAACTTCCGTAAAATTTCAAGCATGCTTACCGCCTCCTTCCGCGCTGTCGCGCGAGGCGATATGCGCGCTCCAAAGCGATTCATAGAGCGGGCAGGTTTGCCGCAGCTCCGCGTGCGTCCCCGCCGCCTCGATGCGCCCGGCGTTCACCACAGCGATCTGGTCGGCGTCCGCCACGGTGGAGAGCCGGTGCGCAATGACGATGAGCGTTTTGCCGCACACGAGCTTTGCCACGCTCTCTTGGATGACGGCCTCATTTTCGGGGTCCGTGTAGGCCGTCGCCTCGTCCAGAATGACGATGGGCGCATTTTTGAGCATGGCACGGGCAATGGATATGCGCTGCCTTTCACCGCCGGAGAGGTGTCCGCCGCCGCTGCCGACGCGGGTATCAAAGCCGTTTTCCAGCCCCAGGATGAAGTCATAGCAACCGCACTCGCGTGCGGCCTCTTCGACCTCCGCATCCGTGGCGTCCGGCTTCCCCATGCGGATGTTCTCGCGCACGGTGGCGTCAAAGAGGAAATTGTCCTGCGACACGTAGGCCACCAGCCTGTGGTAATGCTCGGCGGAGATATTCCGGATGTCCGCGCCGCCGACGGTGATGCTGCCGCCGGTCACGTCCCAGAAGGACGCGATGAGCTTCGCGATCGTGGACTTGCCGCTGCCGGAAGGACCGACAAGGGCGTTGACCGTTCCCTCCCGGAACGTGAGATTGATCCCGTGGAGCACCTCCGTATCCCCGTAGCCGAAATGGACGTGGCGCAGCTCCACGGTGCTTCCCTGCGGCGTCTCCGCGTCCGTTTCGGGGCGCGGCAGCTCCGGCGCGGTCAAAATGTCCGTCACCTGCGAGACGATCGTGCCAACCTTTGCAAGATCGTCCGTAAACTTCATGCAGCCGATGATGGGCGTGATGAGTCCCATGGAGAGCAAAACGATGAGAAGAAACTTCTCCGGCGAGAGCGTCCCAGCTTTCAGAAGCAGTCCGCCGATGGGCAGCACCGACAAAAGCGTTGCCGGCATGATGTTCATGGCGAAGGTGAAATAGAAGTTGCTCTGATTCATCCAGTCGATGTAGCTTTCGGCGCACTCTTTTGCGGCGGCGGCGAACTTTTCGTAGCTGCTTTTTGCCTTGCCGAACACCTTGATGACCTCGATGCCGCCGATGTACTCCACCGCCGTATCGTTGAGAGCGTTCGTGGCCGCAACGGTGCGCGCGTAGTTTTTGCCGTATCCGGCCATCATCAGCGCGAAGAAGACAAGGC
>CAVIVK010000193.1:0-2475 GCA_963645975.1 Bifidobacteriaceae bacterium
GCCTTACTTCGTGACGAGGGAGAGCGTGTCGCGCGCGATCATCAGCTCTTCGTTCGTCGGGATGACGTACACCTTCACGGTGCTGTCGGCAGCGGAAATATCGGTCTCCTTGCCGCGAACCTGGTTTTTCTCGTGGTCGACGTGAACGCCGAGGAACTCGAGTCCCTTGCAGATGCTCTCACGCATGTCGGGGCCGTTCTCGCCGACACCGGCGGTGAACGTAATGATATCAACGCCGCCCATGGCAGCAGCGTACGAGCCGATATACTTGCGGACCTCGTAAGCAAACTTATCGAGAGCGAGCTGCGCACGCTCGTTGCCTTCCGTGGAAGCCTTCTCGAGATCACGGAAGTCGGAGCCGACGCCGGAAATGCCGAGCACGCCGGACTTCTTGTTGAGGATGTTGAGCATCTCATCGGCGGTGTAGCCATACTTGTTCATGATGAACTGGAGAATGGCGGGGTCAAGATTGCCGGAACGGGTGCCCATCGGCAGACCCTCGAGAGGCGTAAGACCCATGGAGGTGTCGACGCACTTGCCGTCGATGCTCGCGGAGACGGAGGAGCCGTTGCCGAGATGGCAGTTGATGACGCGGGTACCCTTCTTGCCCATGATCTCGCAGGCGCGGGCGGACACGAAGCGATGGGACGTGCCATGGAAGCCGTAGCGGCGGATGGAGTCGTTTTCGTAGTACTCATACGGAATGGCGTAGATATACGCTTCCGGCGTCATGGACATGCCGAAGGAGGTGTCGAACACGGCGACCTGCGGCACGCCGGGCATTGCCGCCTGGCACGCCTTGATGCCCATGAGGTTGGCGGGGTTGTGCAGAGGCCCGAGGGGGAAGCACTTTTTGATCGCGGCTTCGCACGCGTCGTCTACGACACAGGACTCGGTGAACTCGATGCCGCCGTGGAGCACGCGATGACCGACAGCGCCGATCTCCGCCATCGTCTCAACGACGCCGTATTCCTTGCTGGTCAGCTTTTCGAGAACGGCCTCGATGGCTTCCTTGTGGGTGGGGAACGGAACGTCCGCTTCGTAAACGGGCTTGCCGTTCTGGGGCTTGTGGGTCAGGCGGCCGTCGATGCCGATGCGCTCACAAAGACCTTTGGCGAGCAGAGACTCGTTCTCCATGTCGATGAGCTGATACTTCAGCGAAGAGCTGCCGGCGTTGATAACCAGAATCTTCATTTTCGGGATCCTTTCCATGTTGAAAATTTTACCGCATCAGGGTATCATTGTTTCACAAATATCTATTTTAGCGTTCTTTTCTCCAAAACGCAAGAGAAAAAAGGATGGATTCTTATGAAAGCGGTCGGCATCGTTGCGGAATACAATCCATTTCACGGCGGACACCAATACCAGATACGGAAAATTCGCGAAATGTGCGGGGCAGATATACCCATCGTCGCGGTCATGTCCGGCGATTTCGTGCAGCGCGGCGAGGCGGCCTCTTACGATAAATTCACCCGCGCGGCAGCTGCCGTGCGCGGCGGCGTGTCCCTCGTGATCGAACTGCCGCTTCCCTGGAGCCTTTCTTCCGCCGAGAGCTTTGCGCGCGGCGGCGTGGGGCTGCTCGGTGCGACCGGCGTTATCGGCGCGCTCTCCTTCGGCAGCGAGAGCGGTGATCTTCTGTCGATCAAAAAGACGGCGGAGGTACTCGACACGCCGGAATTTATCGATGCACTAAAAGCGGCGCTCACCGGCGGAACGCCGTTTGCTGCGGCGCGCGCTAAGGCGGCACAAGCTCTGCTCGGAAACGCTGCGGCGGTGCTCGATACGCCGAACGATCTTCTGGCCGTGGAGTACCTCCGTGCCGCGGCAAGGCTTGGATATACATTTAATTATATTCCCATCCGGCGCGAGGGCTCCGTTCACGACGGCGCGGGGAGCGCGTCCGAGCTGCGCGCGCTGCTTTGCGAAGGGGAGAGCCTTTCCGGGCGTATCCCAGATGAGGCGTGGGACGTCTTTCACCGCGCGGACGAGGCCGGGCGCGGCTTCGTCTCTCCGGAAAGTCTGCGGACGGCGGTGCTCTCGCGGCTGCGGGAGAAAACGCCGGAGGATTTTGCCGCTGTGCCCGATGCGGCAGAGGGGCTGCACTTTCGGCTTTATGAAGCCGCGCGGCGCGGCGCGTCGCCCGAAGAGATCGCCGATCTCGCCAAATCGAAGCGATATGCTCATGCACGTCTGCGCCGCATGGTGATGTGCGCTGCGCTCGGCGTGCGCGCCGGAGATGCCAACGGAGTGCCGCCGTATATCCGTATTCTTGCCTTTGACGCGCGCGGCGCGGCGCTCCTGCGGGAGATGAAAACGCGGGCGGCTCTGCCTGTCATTGTCAAAAGTGCGCGCGTCAGAGACGAAAATGAGACCGTCCGGCGCGTGTTCGATCTCGGGAGCCGCGCGCATGATCTATATGTTCTCGGCTGGGAAAACCGTGCCGCGCAGGCGGCAGACGGCGATTATCGAGCCACA
>CAVIVK010000194.1:0-2080 GCA_963645975.1 Bifidobacteriaceae bacterium
TGGCTTGAACATTTTGTGCTTAAATTATTTGTCTAACTTTTTGGGGTCACTTCAGCAGTTCACAGCAGCTGCCCGGCGGCTTTCGTCTATACCTTATGGTTTTATGCCGCTTTTTTCTTCCCGGCGGCGCGGAGGACGAAGCCGAGAACAAGGCCGACGGCGGCAGGAATGAGCCAGAAGAGGCCAATGCTGAATAACGGCAGAGAATCCTTGCAGAAGGCGACAAGGCCGTCCGCGTGCAGGAAGGCGCGCGCGCCGGCCGGCAGCGCGGCGAGCAGATCCAGCACCGCCGCGGCGAGCGTAAACACCGTGACGGAGATGAACACACGCTTGTCATACTCAAAGAAATGGCCAAGCAGGCTCAGCAGCATGAGCGTGATGGTGAGCGGATAGAGGAACATGAGCACCGGTACGGAGTAGCCGATGATCATCGTGAGACCGATGTTTGTGATGAAGAGCGACACGACGCTGAACACAATCGCCCACGCCTTATAGCTCATGGACTTCGGGAACAGGACGCGGAAAATCTCCGCGCAGCTCGTGACGAGGCCGATGGCAGTTTTGAGACAGGCGAGCGTCACGGTGACGGCGAGAATGATCTGCCCGGCGGTACCGAAATAGTACCCGGCGATGTCCGCCAAGGCAATGCCACCATTGGCGCTTACGGCGAACGCGCCGCGGCTCTGCGCACCGACAATCGTCATGGCAAGATAGATAAGTCCCATGAATACGCAGGAGAACACGCCCGCCCGCACGGTGTTGCCCGCGACGGCGGCATCGTGCTTGATGCCGAGATCACGGATGACGCTCACGACGATCACGCCGAACGCAAGCGAGGCGAGCGCGTCCATCGTGTTATAACCGTCCAGAAAACCGGCAGAGAAGGCGCTCGCGGCGTAAGCCCCCTCCGGTGCGACCGACGAGACGGGAGCAATGGGCTTTATGAGTGCCGTAACAACGAGCGCTGCGAGAAAGACGAGGAACAGCGGGTTGATGATCCGTCCGACCCACGTGAGGATCTTGCTCGGACGCAGCGAAAAGAACAGCACAAGCGCGAAGAAGATCACGGAGAAAACGGCAAGCTCCGTTACCGCGCCGCCGGTGAGCAGCGGCTCCACGCCGATGGTAAAGCTCGTCGCAGCGCAGCGGGGGATGGCAAAAAGCGGTCCGATCGTCAGATACAGCGCACAGGTAAAAAACACGCCGTACCCCTTCCCTACCCGGCTGCTCATGGCGAGAAGGTCGTCCGAACGGCTGATGCCGAACGCCGCCACGCCGATGAGCGGCAGACCTACCGCGGTAACGATGAAGCCGAGCGCCGCAATAAAGGAGTTCGCGCCCGCGAGCTGACCCATGTGCACCGGGAAGATCAGGTTTCCTGCGCCGAAAAACAGCCCGAACAGCATGCTTGCCACGGCAATCAGCTGCCGGAAATTCAATCTCTCTTTCATTTCTTTACCCTCATACGATGCAAAATTGTTTTGCAATTTAAAATGTAAAATCAATTGTACATCTTTTCCAGCATATAAGCAAGTCTTTTTCAGCAAAACATTTGTATTTTTCTGGTGTACTTTCGCCGTGTTTTTCTGTTATAATGTGTTTTGCAACCCCTGGTTGCGAAAGTTCCAAGCCGGAATGGTGGCATCGCAACCGTCCCGACTGTCATACTGGTACCATCAAGTTCAAGGAGGATATTCCTTTATGAATCTCGCAGGAAAGATTTTATACTGCCGGAAGAAGGCGGGGCTTTCGCAGGAAGCTCTCGCGGAAAAGCTCGGCGTGTCGCGGCAGGCGGTCAGCAAGTGGGAGACCGGCGATGCCGTGCCGGAGCTCTCGAAGCTTGTACTGCTCGCGAAGGCATTTGATGTAACGACGGACTGGCTGCTCTCGGAGAGCGAGCCGGAGCCGGAAGAATCCCCGGAGCCGGAAATCCCGCCGATGCCGGAAGCTCCGGCGCAGGGCGATAACTGGGTCGAGTCCATCCCCGGCGTGATTGGGCGGCTCATCCGGCGCTACGGCTGGCTCTACGGCGTATATACCGCGCTCGCGGGTCTCGGCTTCATCGTGATCGGTGCGATCG
>CAVIVK010000195.1:0-6696 GCA_963645975.1 Bifidobacteriaceae bacterium
CGGTCACAGAAGTTCCCGGTAGTACAGTCCGCCGGTACGCTCCCGCTCCGACTTTCGTCCCGTGCGGTAGTCCGCCGCGATGGCGGCGCATTCCGCCGCCGATTCGCGCGTGAACCA
This sequence comes from Bifidobacteriaceae bacterium, assembly GCA_963645975.1. GTDB lineage: Bacteria > Bacillota > Clostridia > Oscillospirales > Oscillospiraceae > Apopatocola. The sequence continues at coordinate 118 of CAVIVK010000195.1, forward strand.
CAAAATGAGATGATCCAGTCCGCGCAGGTCTTTATCCGCGATGTGCAGCGGCACGCTGTTCAAAAGTGTAGAATACTTTTTCTCCCCGCACTCGACCGGGAATTTGACGCCGCGGCGGTCGGTGAGCTCGCCTCGCGCGCGGCACGCCGCGCAGCCGATCTGCGCCCGAATCGGACAATTCCGAAAATGCATGAGCGGCAGCCGCCCATAGACGATCGCGCCAAGAGGGACGCTCCCGCCGAGGGCCTTGATGCCGCGCATGGAGAGCTCAAACGACGCCGTGACGCTCGAAAGGCCCTCTTCCTCGTAGTGGCGCAGCGCCTCGGTGTTGAGGATGTTAAGCCCCGCGCCGCCGTGCAGCGTGAGTCCCAGACGGCGGGTAAGTGGGATGGCATAGATGTTGTCGCCGTATACCTCGCGCAGCCCGGCGTCTTTCAGCGCCGCGAGACGCCCTTCGAATGCTTCTTCGTCCGCTGGCCAGAGGATCGCCGGGAGAACGCCGATAAGCCGGCCGCCAAACGTTTTGATGATCTCCGGTGTGATGCGCTCCACGGGCAGGAGAATTTTGGCAAAGCTCTCTCCTGCCGGGATCTGCGAAGGATCGGCAAAACGCGCCCACAGCTCGCCGGTGCGGTCGCGATCCCGCTTTTCCGGGGACATCGGTTGGGGTGCATCGGAGCGCGGCCATGGCTTTGCTGCGCCGCGAACCTCCAAAAGCTGCGAGAGAGCCTCGCGCCGCAGCGCGTTGAGCGCGCTCGCCGGGAGCATGTATCCCGGCGCAATATCGGCGGAAAAGTCCGTCACGGCAAACGGCGTACCGCCGGTCTTGACAAGATTCTTTTCGGCGCCCGATGCGTCAAGCTCCCGGTTGAGCGCCGCTTCGGGCTGCGCGCCCGCCGCGGTGATCGTATGCTCACCATCCGAAACGGTGAGGGTGCTCGCTGCATCGCTCATTGAAAACGCCATCGAAGCGCCGACGCGCGGCGTCTCTTTCTCGTAAAGCGCGGCGAGCGACTTCAGCACCTTGTCCGCGCTCTGGACATCGTCCTTCGTGCGGTAGCCGAACATGGATTTATCGCGTTTGCCGGTGAGATACCCGTCCGAAAAGCCGCTGCGGGAGAACACAGCGCGGAGCGTTTCCTCGTCGTAAGCCTCTCCCGCGAGCGCCTCGCGGCAGGCTGTCACGACGGCGGCGACGTATTCCGGGCGCTTCATGCGCCCTTCGATCTTAAACGTTGTGATTCCGGCGTCCGCCATTTCGCGCGCATGGCGAAGAAGCGACATATCCTTGAGCGAGAGCACATGGTCGCCCTTGCCGCAGCGCCAGTCAAGCCGGCACGGCTGTGCGCACAGCCCGCGGTTGCCGCTGCGTCCGCCAAGCATCGCCGAGAGATAGCACGCGCCCGAAACGCTCATGCAATGCGCACCGTGGACGAACGCTTCCGCGCTCGCCGTTGTGAGACGGGAGGCGATTTTTTCCATTTCGGAGAGCGTCAGCTCGCGCGCGAGGACGATCGTTTTACAGCCGAGATCCTGCAAATACAGCGCGCCGTCCAGATTATGCACGGCGGTCTGCGTGGAGGCGTGGCGCGGCAGCGTCGGGTACCGGTCGCGAAAAAGGCGCATGACAGCCGGGTCCTGCAATATCACGGCGTCTGCACCGGTCTCGGCGATGGCGTCCGCTTCCTCGATGAGCGCATCCATTTCGCCGTCCGTCACGAGGGTGTTGACCGTGACGAACACCTTCGTGCCGCGCTCGTGGCAGAATTTCACCGTTTCCGGCAGAGCGAGATCGTCGAAATTTTCGGCGTTGCGCCGGGCATTGAAGTTTTTCGCGCCGAGATACACGGCGTCCGCGCCGCAGCGCACCGCCGCCGTAACCGCAGCAAAGCCGCCCGCGGGGGCGAGGATGATCGGTTTTGTCATAGCTGTTCCATTCCTTCCGCACGCTTTTCCCGCAGGAACATAAGAAGAAAGCTCACCGTTAAAAGGGCGCACGATATCCAGATTGTCCGCTCGCCGGCGCGCGCCGTGAGCCAGGCACCCGCGCCCGCGCCGAGAGCAAATATGCCGATCACGCCGAAATAGGTCAGCGCACGGCGCAGAACGGCGGGATTTTTATCGTGGAAATACTCGCACAGCGCTTCCGTACCGCTGCGGAGATTGCCGATGCACATCGTGCTCGCGTAGGCATGGCCACGCACCTTGCGGAACGTCTGCACCTGCATGGCGCAGACGAACGACACGAGCATATTGGCCGCCATGTTCCGCTCCTGCGGCAGAAAGCCGACGGCAAAGAGCAGCGCGATCTCCAAAAGGACGATGAGCTGCCGCCAATGGATCTTTTCCATGCGTTTAAAGCGCCGGTGGACGCATTCGGCGGCGAACACACCAAGCGCGAACGAGAGCACCGGCACAAGATAGTGCGCGGCGCGCGCCGTATCGCCCTCGAAGAGATAGGCGCTCAAGAGAACGATGTTGCCGGTCTGGGCGTTTGCAAACACCTTGCCGCGGCAGAGATACGTATAGGCGTCCTGCAAGCCGCCGGAGAGAATGATAAAAGACGCCGTGAGCAGCGAATCAGACATCTGCGATCGCACGGCGCGGGTGGATGAAGGCATGTTGCTTTGCTCCGAATTTCACAAAAGTATCCTATATTATGCCACACCCGGCATGATTTCGCAACAGGAAGAAGCGCCGCGCACCGGAACATGTCCGGCGCGCGGCGCATATATTTGCGGTATGAGGTCACTTCACGCCGAACATCAGCTCGGCATACGTCGGGAACGGCCAGTTCTTCGCGGGGATGAGCTTTTCGGCCGCGTCGCAGGGCTCTCGCAGCGCCGCCATCTTCGGCAGAACGCTGTCGCGGATGAACTCCGCGGCGCTCTGCACGTCGCTGATGGCGTGGTAAGCCTCGACTGCCGCTTCCAGCTCTTCCGCCGCCGCATCGATCTTTTCGGTGAGCGCGGAGAGCTTTTCGATCTGCCGCGCCTCGTAACCGCCGACGGTTGTGCCGGTGGCGGCGCGGCGGGCGTTCACGCCGTTGGCCAGCGTATCAGCATACGCCGTCACGGCGGGCAGAATCTCGCGGCGCGCCATATCGAGCATCGTTTTTGCCTCGATGTGGACGGTCTTACGGTAGTTATCAAGATTGATCTCGCAGCGGGACTTCAGTTCGGTCTCGGAATAAACCTTGTGGCGCGTGAGCATTTCCACGTTCTTCGGCACGGTGAGATACGGCAGCGCGTCCGGCGTCGTGCGCAGATTGAGAAGGCCGCGAACCTTTGTCGCCTCCTCGATCCAGGCGTCATCGTAGCCGTTGCCGTTAAAGACGATGCGCTTATGCTCGCGGATCGTGCGCTGGATGAGCGTGTGGAGCGCACCTTCAAAGTCATCCGCCTTTTCCAGTTCATCGGCGTACTGGCGCAGCGACTCCGCCACGGCGGTGTTGAGCATAACATTGCAGCACGCAATGGAATCGGACGAGCCGACCATGCGGAACTCAAAGCGGTTGCCGGTGAACGCAAACGGCGAGGTGCGGTTGCGGTCGGTCGTATCGCGCACGAAGCGCGGCAGCACGTGCGCGCCAAGCTTCATGACGATCTTTTCCGTGCCGCTGTAGGGGGCGTCCTTTTCGATCGCGTCGAGCACCGCTCCGATCTCGTCGCCAAGGAAGATTGAAACAACGGCCGGGGGCGCTTCGTTCGCGCCGAGACGGTGATCGTTGCTCGCCGTTGCGACGGAGAGGCGGAGAAGATCCTGATAATCGTCCACGGCCTGGATGACCGCGCAGAGGAACAGCAAAAACCGCGCGTTCTGGTGCGGCGTATCGCCGGGCTTGAGGAGGTTGACGCCCGTATCGGTGCAGAGCGACCAGTTATTGTGCTTGCCCGAGCCGTTCACGCCGTCAAACGGCTTTTCATGCAGCAGGCACACGAGACCGTGGCGCGCGGCGACCTTTTTCATGAGCTCCATAGTGAGCTGGTTCTGATCGGTGGCAATATTCACGGTCGTAAAGATGGGCGCGAGCTCGTGCTGCGCAGGGGCAACCTCGTTGTGCTCGGTCTTGGCAAGCACGCCGTGCTTCCACAGCTCTTCGTTGAGATCGGCCATAAACTCTGCGACACGCGGCTTGATCGCGCCAAAGTAATGGTCGTCCATCTCCTGTCCCTTCGGCGGCATCGCACCGAAAAGCGTGCGGCCGCAGAACATAAGATCCTCGCGCTTGTCGAACATGGCGCGGTCAACGAGGAAATACTCCTGCTCCGGGCCAACGAGCGGGCGGACAACCTTCACATCGTCCATGCCGAAGAGCTTCAGTACGCGCAGCGTCTGCTTGTTGAGCGCCTGCATGGAACGCAGCAGCGGCGTTTTCTTGTCGAGCGCTTCGCCGCCGTAGGAGCAGAATGCCGTCGGAATGCAGAGCGTTTTGTCCTTGATGAAAGCGTGGCTCGTCGGGTCCCAGGCAGTATAGCCGCGCGCTTCAAACGTCGCGCGCAGACCGCCGGACGGGAAGCTGGAGGCGTCCGGCTCGCCCTGAATGAGTTCCTTGCCGGAGAACTCCATGATGACGCTGCCGTCCGGCGAGGGGGAGATAAAGCTGTCGTGCTTCTCCGCGGTGCTGCCGGTGAGCGGCTGGAACCAGTGGGTATAATGCGTCGCGCCCTTTTCGACCGCCCACTCCTTCATGGCGTCGGCCACGGCGTTGGCGACCGCCGTATCCAGCGTGCCGCCCTCATACATCGTCTTTTTCAGCGAGACATACACGTCATACGGCAGTTTCGCTTTCATCACGCGGTCGTCAAACACAAGACTCCCAAAATACTCCGGTACGGTGCTCATGCATCCCACTCCTTTTTTCGGAAAAAATAATGAAAAAGGCGTCTCGGAGATCGCTCTCCAAGACGCCTTTGCCTTCGATGGGCGAAATTATATGCGCCCTGCACGGATTTGTCAATTCCCAATTTTCGATTTTTTGCGCTTTTTTTCGTTGACGTGCTTTTCGCGCGGTGATATAATTTCCGCGTTAATGAGCAAAGGAGTTCATTTCCCGAGAGGAGTCTATCCTCTCGGGAAATGAACTCCTTTCGTATTTCGTATTTTTTCAGAAGGAAGGCGAAGTTTATGAAGCGGGAAGGAGAAATCCGCATTCCCTCCGGATGCGCCATTTCCGCCGTCATCTCCCGGGAGGGGCGGCGCATGACCGGCGAGGCGGTCACGAAGAGCATGGTTCCGATGCACGACCGCTCCAACGGTCTCGGCGGCGGTTTTGCCGCCTATGGCATTTACCCGGACTACCGGGATTTTTATGCGTTCCACATTTTCTTCGACGACAACACGACGCGCCGCGAATGTGAGGCACATCTCAAGGAAGGCTTTGAGCTCGTACAGGCCGAACAGATCCCCATCCACATCATCCCGGAAATCACGGACGTGCCGTACATCTGGCGTTACTTTGTCTCCCCGCTGCCGTCGGTGCTCAAGCGCCTCCAGCTCGACGAGAAAGAGTTCGTCGCGCGTACCGTTATGGAGATCAACACGAAGCTCAAGGGCGCGTATGTTTTTTCCAGCGGCAAGAATATGGGCGTATTCAAAGCCGTCGGCTATCCCGAGGATGTGGGACGGTTTTACCGGCTCGACGAGTATGAAGCCTACAGCTGGACGGCGCACGGCCGCTACCCGACGAACACCCCCGGCTGGTGGGGCGGCGCGCATCCGTTCGCGCTGCTCGACTACACGGTCGTCCACAACGGCGAAATTTCGTCTTACGACGCGAACCGCCGCTTCATCGAGATGTTCGGCTACAAATGCACGCTGCAAACCGACACCGAGGTCATCACCTACATCGCCGATTACCTGCTCCGGCGGCAGGGGCTGTCACTGGAGGAAACGGCAAACGTTATCGCCGCGCCGTTCTGGAGCACGATCCGCGGCAAGGCCGCGTCCGAGGCCGACCGGCTCACGTATCTGCGCACGGTGTTTTCGAGTCTCCTCATCACGGGGCCGTTCTCCATCGTGCTCGGCTTCAACGGCGGGTTGATGGCGCTCAACGACCGGCTGAAGCTCCGCTCGATGGTCACGGCGGAGAAAGACGATCTTGTGTTTATCGCAAGCGAGGAGGCCGCCATCCGCGCGATGGAGCCGGATGCGCGCAACGTCTGGGCGCCGATGGGCGGCGAGCCGGTCATCGTGCGCGTGAAGGAAGGAGCATACTAAATGGCTATCGAATATATCTACCCGCCGTTTGAAGTCATCCGGCGCGACGAGCGGTGCACCCGCTGCCGCATCTGCGAAAAGCAGTGCGCAAACGGCGTCCATACCTACGACGCCGAGCGAAAGATCATGCTCGCGGATGAATCCAAGTGCGTAAACTGCCAGCGCTGCGTAGCGCTCTGCCCGACGCGCGCGATCAAAATCGTGAAAACCGACTGCTGCCTGCGCGAGAACGAAAACTGGAAGGGCGATACGATCCGCGAGGTCTACAAGCAGGCCGCCACCGGCGGCATCCTTCTCTCCTCCGGCGGCAACCCGACGCCGCTGCCGGGCTACTGGGACCGGCTTCTCATCAACGCCTCA
>CAVIVK010000196.1:0-7314 GCA_963645975.1 Bifidobacteriaceae bacterium
GCATTGTACGTAACGGCGTTTTGATGCTTGTGCTCTCCGTCATCTCCATGCTCTGCGGTATGCTGGCGGCAAAGCACGCAGCCTATGCCAGCCAGGGATTTGGGCGAAATCTGCGCAGCGCACTTTTCCGTCAGGTGCAGCGCTTCTCGTTCTCCGGCATCGACCGGTTCTCCACGGCTTCGCTCATCACGCGCATCACAAACGATGTAAGCGCCCTGCAGCAGACGGTCGCCATGAGTTTGCGCATTCTTGTGCGTGCGCCGGTGCAGCTCCTTTCAGCGCTTGTCGTGTGTCTTGTACTCAATGCGCGCCTGACACTCGTACTCGTCGTGGCGATTCCGGTGCTTGTTCTCTCTGCCGGGCTTCTGATGAAAGTTTGCCGCCGACTCTTTAAAATCTTTCAGGAGAAGATTGACGGCCTGAACGCCGCCGTGCAGGAAAACCTTGTGTCCATCCGCGTCGTCAAGGCATATGTCCGTGCCGGTCACGAAGAGGAAAAGTTTGCCACGGCAAACGGCGAACTGCTGACAGCCGGCCTGAACGCCGCCATGCGCATCATTCTCATGATGCCGTTGATGCTCATCATTCTCAACGGCGCAACGCTCGGCGTTTTCTGGTTTGGCGGCAACATGGTCGTGCGCGGCACGATGCTCACCGGCGAGCTCTATTCCTTCTATATGTACATTGCGCAGGTACTCATGAGCGTACTCATGGTCGCAATGTGTCTTCTGCAGCTCACGCGCGCCACAGCCTGTGCGCAGCGTATCGACGAGGTACTCGAAGCGCAGCCGGATATCCGTGACGGCGCTGTGCAGGAGAATGATCTTCCGCCAGCGCACGGTAAAGTCGAATTCAAAAATGTTTCCTTCCGCTATAAAGCCGGTACGGGCGACGATGTACTCAAAAATATCAACCTCACGGTCGAGCCGGGACAGTTTGTCGCCATCATCGGCGCGACCGGCACGGGCAAATCGACCCTCGTCAATCTTATTCCCCGATTCTATGATGTGAGCGATGGCAGCATCGAGGTCGATGGACTGGATGTGCGTGAGTACCCCATTCAGGCCCTCCGCGAGCGCATCGGTATGGTTTTGCAGAAGAATGTGCTCTTCACCGGCACGATCCGCGAAAACCTTCTCTGGGGTGATAAGGATGCAAGCGAGGAGCAGATGATTCGCGCCGCGAAAGACGCGCAGGCGCACGACTTCATAATGTCTCTTCCGGACGGCTACGACACGATGCTTGAACAGGGCGGCGTTAACGTATCCGGCGGACAGAAGCAGCGACTCTGCATCGCCCGAGCGATGCTGCGCCATCCCTCCATCCTCATTCTGGACGACTCCACGAGTGCCGTCGACTCCACGACGGAGGCGGAGATCCGCCGCTCGTTCCACGAAAATCTCAAAGACACCACCGTAATTATCATTGCCCAACGCATCAGCTCTGTCCGTTACGCGGATAAGATCGTGATTCTCGAAGATGACCACATCGCCGCGGAAGGAACGCATGAAGAGCTGATGGCGACCAGCCCGATCTATCAGGAAATCTACGCTTCGCAGCAGGAAGGAGGGCTTTCGAATGGCTGAAGCACGTAAACCGAAATACCAAGCCGCTCCCTCCCAAACCGGGCGCGGCGGTCATGGACCGCGCGGCGGCTTTCAACGGCCGAAGAATATGGGAAAAACGCTCGGACGGCTGCTGGGGTATATTACGAAGCGCAAGTGGCTGCTCGGCATCGTTTTCCTCTGCGTAATCATCTCGGCAGCCTCAAGTGTTGCAGGAACCTATCTTCTTCGCCCGGTGCTTAACGAGCTTGTCAGCGACCTCCCCGCCGCGGAAAAGATTGCAAAGCTCGCCAAAACGCTGCTCGCAATGCTTGGCATTTACCTTTTCGGGGCGGCATGCACGTATGCACAATCCGCCATCATGGTACAGCTTGCCGAGCGGGGCACCGCGCGGCTTCGCAGCGATCTTTTCACCAAACTCCAAACGCTGCCGCTCAAATACTTTGACGGCCACACACACGGCGAGCTTATGAGCCGCTTCTCCAACGACGCAGACAGCGTACAGCAATGTCTGGAGCAGAGCCTTATCTCACTCTTTTCGAGTGCGCTGACGTTCATAGGCATTGTGGTAATGATGATCTATACGAGCGCCCCCCTGTTCATCATCACGGTTTTGATGCTTGTCGCGGCCATGTCCGTGTTCTTCCTGCGCGGAAAGAAGAGCCGCGTGCTCTTCCAGCGGCAGCAGGCCGCACTCGGTGAGCTCAACGGCAACATTCAGGAGATGATCGAAGGACTCAAGGTAGTCAAAGCGTTCACGCATGAATCGGAAGCCGAAGCAGAATTCGAAGAGCTCAACAGCAATTTCTATACCGTCGCACGCGACGCGAACTATCTTGCTACTTCCATTATGCCGATCGCGAGCAATATCTCCAACATCGGCTACGCCGCCACGGCGATGGCCGGCGGTGTGCTGACGTTTGTACTCGGCTTTGATATCGGCGGACTGGCAGCATACCTCCAGTACTGCCGGAACGTCACCCAGCCGATCAACCAGGTGTCGCAGCAGATTAATGCCATTCTCTCCGCACTTGCCGGCGCAGAGCGTATCTTTGAAATCATGGATACACCGCCGGAGATTGACGAAGGCACAACGACCATTGTGCGCGTGCATGAGGAAAACGGCACACTTTGCGAGACAAGCGAGCGTACCGGCCAATGGGCATGGAAGGTTACGACCGGCACCGAAACCGCACTCATTCCCGTGCGCGGCGATGTGCGGCTGCATAACGTGGACTTTTCCTATGTCCCTGAAAAGCCCATTTTAAAGGATATCACGTTCTACGCCAAGCCTGGACAGAAGATCGCGTTCGTCGGCTCGACCGGCGCGGGAAAAACGACGATCACCAATCTCTTCAACCGCTTTTATGAGATCGACTCCGGCAGCATCACCTACGACGGCATCGACGTGCGAAACATTGCAAAGGACGATCTCCGCCGCGCTACCGCGGTCGTTTTGCAGGACACGCATCTCTTCTCCGGCACAGTAATGGAAAACATCCGCTACGGCCGTCTGGACGCTACGGACGAGGAATGCATTGCCGCGGCAAAGCTCGCAGACGCGCACAGCTTTATCCGCCGTCTGCCGGACGGATACAACACCATGGTCACCGGCGATGGCGCAAACCTCAGCCAGGGACAGAGACAGCTTCTCTCCATCGCCCGCGCCGCGGTCGCCGATCCGCCGGTGCTCATTCTGGACGAGGCCACAAGCTCCATCGACACGCGCACCGAGCGCCATATCGAAAAGGGACTCGACAGCCTTATGCAGGGACGCACGGTGTTTGTTATCGCGCACCGGCTCTCCACAGTACGGAACGCCGACTGCATCGTTGTCATTGAGCATGGCGAGATCATGGAAAAAGGCACACACGAAGAGCTCCTCGCGCTCAAGGGACGGTATTACGATCTCTATACCGGCCAGAGCACGCTGGACTAATCGGATAAACAAAAACTGTCGTTTCGCTTTTGCGAAGCGACAGTTTTTTCAAAAGCGGATTTGACTTCCCCGTCGCCATATGCTATCATCGAGATACTTGTGCGGGTATGATGGAATTGGCAGACATGCGAGATTTAGGTTCTCGTGTCGCGAGACGTGCAGGTTCGACCCCTGTTACCCGCACCAAAAAACTCCGAACATTCTGAAGGATGTTCGGAGTTTTTTTAAAGCACCGGGGCATTATCTGTCCCGGTGCTTCTCTTAATATGCGTTGTGTCTTATCCTCCATTTCATATTACTGCAAAGTTTCAACGATACACGAGAAGGTAGTACACATCAGAAAAAGTATTCTGGTATAGCCAAAAGTGTTGACTTTCCTCGTAGGGACGGTTTAGTATAAGAATAGAAAACTTTTTATGGAGGTATAGATCATGAGATTCTGGCTCGCACTTATCTGCATCGCAGGACTGCTGGCGGATGTCTGGTTTATCCGGACAGAGTACGCCGGTGACATGGCAAAAGCAACGCTTCTAAAAGGCATCGCTTCCGCGTTCTTTGTCCTCCTCGGGCTCATCTGTTTTCTGAATGTCCGCACACCGACCGGCCAGCTGATCTTCATTAGCCTCATTCTTGGCCTCGTCGGCGATGTTTTCCTGAATCTTCGGAACCAGTTTGACGGAGCTAAGTCAAGAGCCGTCTTTGCCGTCGGGATCCTTGCGTTTTTAAGCGGACATTTTCTTTATATTGCAGCGCTGATCCGGCAAACAGCTTCCATTCTTCTGCCCGCAGCAATCCTCACAGCGGTGCTGTCCGTTGCGGCGATCCCGCCGCTGATGAAGCGTATTACGGCACCGAGCAAGGGATTAAAAATTTTTGGCTATGTGTATCTTGTCATCGTAATCGCTATGTTTTCCTGTGCCGCTTCTCTGCTCTTTAAGCTCGGCGCGCACGCAACGACCGTTCTGTTCGCCATAGGTGGCCTCCTTTTCATGGTCAGCGATTTTATTATGATCTACTATAGCTTCGGAAAAAAAATACGACCGCTCCGCGCTATCAATCTCATCACCTATTATATTGCACAGCTTTTGATTGCGCTGACGATTTTGTTCTTCTGACACTTGCAAACCGTCATGAACGGTGGTATGATTTATTCATCCGTGGTATAGCCACAAATATTTTGAGAGAGGAAGACAATCATGAAGAAGAACCGTACAAAGGCCATCGTCGCCCTTGCGGTGTTTCTCGTCGCCATTTTCGGCTGCATGTTTGCAGCTGACCGCATCCAAACCGGCAACGGCAGCATCGACGTCACCGAAGGCTGGATCGAAACCGATGTCGGCAACCTGTTCTATAAGTTATACACGCCGAAGAGCGCAACAGCGGAATCCAAAGCCCCCGGTGTGCTGCTCCTGCACGGCTATCAGAACGACCACGAAACCTGCGCGGCTTATGCCGTGGAACTCGCCCGCCGCGGCGCTGTTGTGCTCTGTCTCGACGAATACGGCCACGGCGTCACGACCGCCGGTCTGATCAATAGAGGTTATGTAAACCACAAGGTTACCGTGAACTACGGCGAAGATAGCGAAGCCGACGGGACGTTCAAGACCATCGGCGGACAGACCCGCTATAAGGTCATGATGAACTTCTCGAATCTGAGCTTTTTTGATAAACACTACACAACGGATTCCGACGGTAACACGCTGACCGACAGCTCCGCCGGCGGCAATTATGCTTATGCTCTGCTTGCAGCGATGGATAACGTAGATACCTCCCGGCTTGCCATTAGTGGCCACTCGATGGGTACCTGGTCATCCTGGACGGTCGCAGCAAATTACTGCGGCACGGACATTGAACCGAAAGCCGTCGTGCTCCAATGCGGCGAACTCTTCCGCGACAGCGCCTATGATTCCGAGAATATCCACTTTAATAACGTGCTTCTCCTTCAGGCAAAGTACGATGAATTCAGTTATTTCCGTGACTACAAAAACGTCGTGAACGATGATCTGCTCCGCAGCGATCTTCGTACCGAGTTTCTTGGCTGCACGGCGGACGAAGCCGCGTGGAACACGACCTACGGCAGCTTTGCCGACGGCACGGCGCGCCGCATGGAGCTGCTGAACACCAATCACCGCCTGACAACGCACAACGCTCACGGCATCGCTACCGCCATGACGTGGTTTGCCGATACCATCGGTCTGGACACGACGCTTGCACCAACCGATCAGGTCGCGATGACGAAGGAAGTACTTGTTCTCGTCGCAATGCTCTTCGCCGTTGCTTCGCTCCTTGCGATGATGGAGCTGCTGCTTACGGTTCCCTTCTTCGCGAAAATCGCTCAGCCTCTTCCCTCTCCGAACGGCATCAAGTCTGCGGGCAAATGGTGGCGCGGCGCAGTTATCACAATGCTGCTGGCTGCGGCGACATATCCCTTCATGACACAGCTCGGTCACGGTCTTCTCCCGCTGCCGGAAGGAATCTTCCGTATGACAGTCGGCAACGGCTTTTTGAGCTGGTATCTGCTGCTCATCCTCATTATGCTCGGCACGAGCATTGTCAGCTATAAAAAGGCAAAAAAACATGGTGCTGCCGATGGCTGGCAGAGCATGGGACTTGCTGGAGCGGATGCCCCCGGAAAAATGGGCTGGGGTCTTCTCGGCCGCAGCGCGCTGCTGGTGCTTTGTATGCTCACATACATGTACCTTCTGCTCTTTATCTGTGAAAAAGCGTTCCTGCTGGACTTCCGGTTCATCTGGCCGTTTTTCAAAACATTTACCGCCACGCGCCTTGGCCAGTTCTTTGTCTATATCCCGGTCTTTGCGCTGTTCTTTATCCTCAACAACAGCAAGATCATGGCGTCCTCGCGCTGCAAGGCAACGTATAAGCCCGGTTTCGCAGGATTCATGGGCTGCTGGTGGCGCAATGCGCTGATGATGGTCGGCGGTGTGCTGATCATCGTGCTGATCGAGTACATCCCGTTCTTTATGAACATCGCGCCCGGCGCTGATCTGCTCTTTGGCTCCACGTTCGGCGGGCCGTTCATGTCGCTGCTCATTCTGTTTGTACCGCAGGTTTTGGTGTTCAGCATTATCTGCACCTATACCTACCGCCGTACCGGCAGCGTATATACCGGTGCCCTGACAGTTGCATCCCTCGCCTGCTGGATCGTGACCGGCGGCTCCTCCATGCTGTAAAGTATTCTTAATGCAAAAAGCTGCCCCATATGGGCAGCTTTTTGCATTTAATATTGAAAAATCAACCGTGATACTGTTCCAGATGTGTTCCCAGATAGTCGGAAGCCTGATTCAGAATGGAAAGCAGGGCCATGTCTGCCGCATACGCATCCCGCCGTGAGATGGCTGCGGTGAGCATCTCGAATTTCGGCATGCTGGTCGTCAACTCTTCCCGGCTTTTGTAATGCTCCCGGATCAGATTCCGTATCATCTTCTCAAAGCTCTGAAACACCATGGAATACGCGGCGTTCCGTGAAATTTCCGTCAGGCACTTATGATAAAGGTACACCGCCTCCGGCGCTTTATCATCGTCGGCGGCATAAATGGCATCCGTATGCGCCTGTAACAGCGCGAGCGTTTCCGGCGTAAGGTTGACACAGGCAAGCCGGGTGCATTCCCGTTCGATCAAAATGCGAAGATCCATCAGGTCCTTGAAAAGAGACCGGTCCAGCAGTGCGGAATCGTAGCTCATAATGGAGGCAAGCGTTTCCGGCGTCGCCGATTTTACGTATTCTGCAACAAAAGCGCCCTTGCGGGGAACGATCCGCAGAAAGCCCATGCGGGCAAGATCCAGCATGCC
>CAVIVK010000197.1:0-3444 GCA_963645975.1 Bifidobacteriaceae bacterium
TCCTGGCAATGCGCGTTCATGTACTGGAACATGGCGGTGTTTTCAATGGAACGGTTTTTCGTCGGATAGTAAATATCCGTGATGTCGCAGCAGAGGCCGGTCTGGTGCTCGCTGTGACCGGCAGGCATGGTGATGTAGTAGCCCTGACTGTCTTTGCCGTCCGATACGCCGTTGTTCTGGCAGACGCGGATAAAGTTTGCGGCCTGTTCGGCATAGCTCCGGTAGCCGGAAGAGAGATAGACGGAGAGACCCTGCGCGCGGGTATCCGCCGCCATCGCAGCGAGGGCATCGGCAATGCGGCTATCCACAAGCTGCCCTTCGAGCGTCACAAGTTCCGGCGGAGCATACTCGGCGATGGAGTTATCCGCGTTCGCGAGAATGTACTCCCAGCTGTTGATGTCAATGTCCGGCGGTTCGGGCAGACCGAGTGCTGCGGCGCGGCCGGCAGGGGAGTCCGGATCCGGTGTCGGTTCGGGTGTTGCGGTCGGCTCCGGCGTCGCCGTGGGTTCCGGCGTGGGAGACGGCTCCGGGGTAACGTCCGGCGTGGCGGTTGGTACCGGTGTCGCCATGGACTCCCGGAGCGCAGCGGCGTCGGACGCTTTGGCCGCGCTGACGCGCAGAACCATCAGCACCGCGCACAGAAGCAATAAAAGGACCATGACAATGATCCCGATCATCTTTCGCGTGTTCATGTTATTCCTCTTCCATGTTTCTTTTGAGTTTTTCGAGCGCCTTTTTCTCCAGCCGCGATACATAAGAACGGGAGATGCCGCAGCGCTTGGCCGTCTCGCGCTGCGTGAGCGCAGTACCGCCATTGAGCCCATAGCGGAGGCGGAGAATTTCTGCCTCGCGTTCGTCGAGCACATCGTCGATCATTTCCGAGAGGCGGCGGCAGAGATCGGTCTGCACGATACGCTCGGACATGTCCTCCTCGTCGGCCAGAACGTCCATCAGCGAAAGGGAGTTGCCGTCGGAGTCGGTGTCGATGGAATCCGAAAGCGAAAGATCGCCCGCACTTTTCCGGCTGCCGCGGAAATGCATGAGCACTTCGTTTTCAATGCATCGGGAAGCGTAAGTTGCAAGGCGCACGCCCTTGTCCGGGCGGTACGTGGAAACACCTTTAATGAGTCCCACCGTTCCAATGGAGATGAGATCGTCCTGGTCGCTTTCACTCGTATAGTATTTTTTGATGATGTGTGCCACAAGACGCAGGTTGTGTTCGATGAGCGTGTTCCGGGCTTCCAAATCCCCCTGCATCCAGCGCTCCACACAGCGCCGCTCCTCCTTGGCGGGCAGCGGCCGCGGAAACGAGCCGGAACCGGCGCCGAGCCGCAGCGAGAGAAACGCGCCGTTGAGCAGCAGTAGAAACGCACTTGCCAGCATACAAAAACCTCCCTTAACGGATGGTTCATTGTATTCCGGCGCGGATTGTCCCTATGTGCCGGGACAATCCGGCATTATTTTCCCGCTTTGCTGTTGAGCCAGCTCAGAACGTCCTCGTAAACCTCGGCGCGGTTCGTTTCGTTGAGCATTTCGTGCCGTCCGCCGTGGTAGAGCTTCATGGTAACGTCCTTCATGCCCGCCTTGAGGAAGCACTTGTAGGCGCGGATCACGCCGCGTCCCTGCTCGCCGACGGGGTCACAGTCGCCGGAGACGAACAGAATCGGCAGATCTTTTTTCATCCGGGCAATGTTCTTCGGCTTGGTGATGAACGCAATGCCGCTCATCATGTCGTGCAGCAGCCCGTTGGGATAAAGCCGCAGAGAGGATCTTCGTTATAGAGATCGACGGCTGCCTCGTCGCGGCTGAGCCAGTCGCTGGCGGTGCGGGGATTTTCGAATTTGTCGTTGTAGCTGCCGAACGCCATTTTGTTGAGAAAATCGCTCTTGTGCATCGCGCCGTTCCGGCGAATGTCGAGCGCACTCATGGCCTTTCCCGCGGAAACGAGAGCGGGACTCTGGTGACCGGTACCGCTGATGACTGCGCCATCCAGTCCGGTACGGAAGCGAATGAGGTAAGTGCGCGTCAGGAACGAACCCATGCTGTGGCCGAAAATGAAGTACGGCTTGCCGGGATACTTTGCCGCCGTCTTGTCGTGCAGCGAGCGGATATCCTGCACCGCCTTTTCCCAGCCGTTCTCCTCGCTGAAAAAGCCGAGATGTGCCTCGTCCGGTGCGCTTTTTCCGTGGCCAAGCTGGTCATGCATCACAACGATGAAGCCATGCTCGGTGAGAAACGTGGCAAAGGCGTCATACCGGGCGATGTGCTCGGCGATGCCGTGTACGATCTGAACGATGCCGACGGGATCCCCCTCCGGGAGATATTCGCGCGCAGAGAGTGCCGTCTGTCCGTCCGAAGATAAAAATGTAAATTCCGACATACGTGCCATAGCCAAAGATCCTTTCTTGTGCTATAATGCCTATATTACAAAATATATTATATACAATTCCCGGCGAAAATCAAGGAGGTTATCCCATGAGCCAGCACGTTATCGCCCTTGACCAGGGGACGACAAGCTCCCGCGCTATTATTTTTGATGCGAATGGGAAGGTCGTGTCGCTCTCGCAGCACCCCTTCGCGCAGCTCTATCCGCAGCCCGGCTGGGTGGAGCACGACCCGATGACGATCCTCTATACGCAGCTCGAATCGCTCTCGGAAGCGTTCCGCACGAGCGGTCTTTCCGCCGAGGACATTGCCGCCATCGGCATCACCAACCAGCGCGAGACAACGATCGTCTGGGAAAAGGAGACGGGGCGGCCCGTGTATAATGCCATCGTATGGCAATGCCGCCGGACGGCGCCTTTGTGTGAGGAGCTGCGGCGCGAGGGATGGGAAGAGAAGATCCGCGAAAAAACCGGGCTCTTGATCGACGCCTATTTCTCCGGAACGAAGCTGCGCTGGATTCTCGATAACGTCCCCGGAGCAAGAGAGCGCGCCGAGCGCGGCGAGCTGCTCTTCGGCACGGTGGACACGTGGCTCATCTGGAATCTCACCGGCGGGCGCGTCCATGTGACGGACTACAGCAACGCTTCCCGTACCATGCTCTTCAATATACATACGCTGCAATGGGATACGGAGCTCTGCGAAGCGCTGTGTATCCCGATGTGCATGCTCCCGAAGCCGGTGTCAAACTCCGAGGAGTACGGCACGATCGATTCGCATATGCCGGGGCTTGAAGAGCTCTCCGGCACCCCGATCTGCGGCGCGGCAGGCGACCAGCAGGCGGCGCTGCTTGGGCAGGGCTGCATTCATCCGGGCGAGGCGAAAAACACCTACGGCACCGGCTGCTTTGCCATGATGAATACGGGAACGAGTGTTCCTGTGAGTCGAAGCGGGCTTCTCTCGTGCGTCGCGTGGAACATCCGCGGCGAGACGAATTACTGCCTTGAGGGCAGCGTCTTTAACGCCGGAAGTACTGTGCAATGGATGCGCGATGAACTGCAT
>CAVIVK010000198.1:0-15642 GCA_963645975.1 Bifidobacteriaceae bacterium
TCGAGGACCTTATCGTCGCGCTCGAACACCTTGACGGCGTACCAGCGCTGCTGCTCTTCGGGCATGGTGTGCACGGCAGCCTCTTCGATGTGGGCAATGGCGTGCTCGACCGGGCCGGAGAACTTGTGCATCGGGATGGTCTTGCCGCCCTTCGCAGCTTTGATGGCGGTCTCGGCGGCTTCCTTGACGCCGTCGCCCTTCAGCGCGGAGATCTCCACGACCGGGCAGCCGAGCTGATGGGACAGCTCCGCAACGTCGATCTTGTCGCCGTTCTTGCGGACGACGTCCATCATGTTCACCGCCAGCACCACGGGGATGCCGAGCTCGGTGAGCTGGGTGGTGAGGTAGAGGTTACGCTCGAGGTTCGTGCCGTCGATGATGTTCAAAATGGCATCGGGGCGCGTGCCGATGAGGTAATTTCTCGCTACAACTTCCTCCAGCGTGTAGGGGGACAGAGAATAAATGCCCGGAAGGTCGGTGATGATAACACCGTCATGACCTTTGAGCTTGCCTTCCTTTTTCTCGACCGTGACGCCCGGCCAGTTGCCGACGAACTGGTTGGAGCCGGTCAGAGCGTTGAACAGGGTGGTTTTGCCGCTGTTCGGGTTGCCCGCAAGGGCGATGCGCAAATCCATTTTCACGCTTCCTTTCTGCTCTCAAAAAGCTTTTCTGCGGTTTGCTCTCGCTAACCGCTGCTCGAAAAAATTGGGGGCTCTCCCCGAAAAGTTTTTTTACTCGACCTCGATCATCTCAGCGTCCGCCTTGCGGATCGAAAGCTCGTAATTGCGGACGGTGACTTCGATGGGGTCGCCGAGGGGCGCTACCTTGCGAACAAAGACCTGGGTGCCTCTCGTGATGCCCATGTCCATAATGCGGCGCTTCACCGCACCCTCGCCATGGAGCTTCACGACCTTGACGGTCGAGCCGACCGGCACTTCGCGCAGAGTTTTCATGCCATTGCCTCCTTATTATTATTTTCTTTTCTTTCCAAATCAGACCATGATCTTGCGCGCCAGCTCATCGCTGACGGCGACGCGGGACTCCTTGACCTTCACGATCACGTTTCCGCCCAGCGTGCTCACGATGCAGACCTCGCCGCCGACCGTGAAGCCCAGATCTTCCAGATGGCGCTTCGTCTCCGGATTTCCGCCGATGCGCTTTACGATCTGCGGTTCTCCGACACTCGCCAGTACCAACGGCATCATGCCGCATCCTCCTCCCAAATGTTAGCTCAAGCTAACATATGCGCAAAAATAAGCGGTTAGTTCTCGCTAACCGCCTTATATAATAGTTATCCCGGGCTAACTTGTCAAGAGGGAATTCACGGTTTTTTCATCTTTGTATATTCGGCACAAAACGACCGGGGCCGACACGGCACGAAGGTGGAATTTCGCTTGTTTTTCGGAAACGAATGTGATATGGTGTAAATAATCATCCAACGAAACGGAGTTTTTTTCATGGTCATGCAGGAATCCGGGGAAATGTACCTCGAAACCATATATCGGCTGAGCAAGTCGCTGCCGGTCGTGCGCTCGATCGACGTGAGCGAATACATCGGCTACTCGAAGCCCTCGGTCAGCCGGGCAATCGGCATTTTGAAGAAGCAGGAATTCATCACGGTGGACAAGTTCGGCGCGATCACGCTCACGGAAGTGGGGAAGGTGCGCGCGCAGTACATCTTTGAGCGGCACACCTGTCTCACGAAGATGTTCACCATGCTCGGCGTGAACGAGGAGACCGCCGCCGAGGACGCCTGCCGCGTGGAGCACTACATCAGCGACGAGACCTTCCAGGCCATCAAGCGCCGTCTCGCGCAGTATGAGGAACAGGGGATCACACAATTATAAATATATACAACTCTCCCTGCCCTACGGCAGGGAGAGTTGTACATGAAGCAAAGCCGATCAAGCGATCGTACTTTTCTACGGGAGAACCCTTCCGGCGCAGCGCTTTGCGCTGCGCCACCTCCCCTATTAGGGGAGGCAAGTGAGTTTGCGGATCCTTTGGCTCCCTCGCGAGGGAGCTGCCGAGCTTGCGAGGCTGAGGGAGGCTTTTAGAGAGGCGGTGTGCCGGGTGAAAACGTTCTGTGAAATTCTCCGCGAACTGCGCGAGGACAGAGATCTGAAGCAGGCGGATGTTGCCTCGCTTCTCGGTACCTCGCAGCAGTACTATTCCAAGTACGAAACGGGAAAATACGAAATGCCGGTACACTATGTCGTAGCGCTGGCAGACTTTTACGGGGTATCCGTAGATTACCTCCTCGGCCGCACGGCCTGCCGGATCCGGCTGGAAGAGTATCAAAAGCCCATTATTGCCGGATATACCGCGGATGCGCTGCTGGCCGATGTTATGACGCTGGACGCCAAAGGGCGGCAGAGCGTCCGGGACTATATCGAGCTGCAAAAGAAAGCCAGCCAAAAGAACGAGAAATAAAAACAGGTGGTGCTGCGGATGCATGAGAATTTTGTCCCGGAGCGGATCGCGCAGCTGCGCGCAAAGAAAGGCGTATCGGCGCGGGATATGTCTCTGTCGCTGGGGCAGGCGAACAACTACATCAACAACATCGAAAACAAAAAATCTCTGCCCGCCATGCACTCCTTCTTCTATATCTGCGAGTATTTGGGCGTCACGCCAAAGGAATTTTTCGACGAAGAGAACGCCGACCCCGCAGCTCTGCGGGAATTCATCCGGGAAGCAAAGCGGCTGGATGCCAAGTCGATGGAGTACATCCTCGGCATTATGAAAAAGATGAATGAATAAGCGGCCTCCCGTGATACGATCTCACAGGAGGCCGCTTTATTAATAACTCAAGATAAACTGCGCTCTTGCCGTTTCGGTTCCGCGGTTCAGATACCGGTGCTCATTCTTTGAGCAGAATGTGATAAACTCCTTTTCCCGCAGGACATAGCTTTTGTTCTCTACAAGGATCTCCAGCTCGCCGCTGATAACAAAGCAGTACTCAAATTCACTATTCATATGGGGGCCGGATGGGTAGTCGCAGCCGGGCAGAAATTCCCCATAAAAAACTTCGAATCCATTTTCAGGCGCGAAGGGGAGGACGTTATAGATAAACACATCCTTCTTATCGCTGATCAGCGGCTCTACGTCGGCAACGTGATTGACAACGCATTGGTCGTTATCGTCTCTCATCAGCGTTTCAAAGCGGATCTTCAGACCATTGACGATCTTCCACACCACCGAAAGCGTCGGGACGGACTCCGACCGCTCGATCTGACTGAGCATGGTTTTGCTCACGCCGGTCATACCGGATACCGCGTCCAAGGTGAGCCCCATTTTCATTCGGGTCTCCCGCAGATTTTTTCCCAACGCCGAAATATCGCTCATAATACAGCTGCTCCGTCCTTTTGTTCTGGAGTTTTTATTTTATCCTACTCCGGGAGGAATTGCAAGTTTCATCTCATCTGCGCGTCTGTCCGGCCGCACAGCAAAACGGGGACATCCCCGGCAGGCCCGTGCCTGCCGGGGATATCCTTTTTTATCACTGGTCATCGCGCAAAAACTTTGTTTTGCGCAGCGCCCCTGAAAAGATCACTCCGCCTTTTCCGTTTCTGCCGCAAACTTTTTACGCCGGATGTGCTGGACAATCATGCAGATGAACAGCGCCATGCCGAACACGCCGGACGTAGGCGTAACCATGCTGATGAACTTGGAGAAGGGAATCAGGCTGCCGAAGAAGATGCCGAAAATCGACAGGGCAATCACAATGATCGTCTGCTTCTTCGTGCGGTCGGGAGCAAATCTCCGGCCAATGAGCCAGAGGAAGCCGGTGATGGTAGTGAATATTGCGAGAATGATAACGACGGCAAAAAACGGCTCCAGGAAGGGAATGTTGCGCGCGATCGCGGCAAGGATGGGCACCTGGATTCCATGCTCCACGATATAGTCCAGATTGAGCATGATGGTATACGCCATCACCATGCCGGTGCCACCGAAGAAAATACCGGAGCCGATGCCGGCCAGAACCGCTTCCTTCTTCGTGCGGATCTTGTCCTTGCCCCACTGAATGGTCAGCGGGAAGAGAAGAATAATGGTGCAGCCAACATAGTAAAGCGGCGTGAGCCAAGGATTGACATAGCCGAAGAGACCGGGCTCAATAACCTTTCCCTCCGCCACGAGCTGCGGGACTTTGTTCGCCGCTTCCATCAGACCGATCTCCGGGTTGGCAAACGACGCCACAGCAACGATGATGATAAAGGCAAGCAGCACAACGCCAATGCCGCTGAGCACGTTTGTGAGTTTGTTGATGCCAAGACACACGACTACGCACGCGACAACACCCATGGCGATGGCTCCCACATACTGCGGAACGCCGGTATACTGATTGATGGTAGCGCCGCACCCGGCGAACATGGAGATAGACATGATACCCACGGTAATGAGCGTCAAAATGTCAAAAATCTTGGCGCCGGTCTTTCCGGCGTAGTATTCAAAAGCGTCGCTGGGCTTTTCAAACTGCCCGCGGCTGCCAGCGATATACGCCAGGGAGCAGAAAACGCACATGAACGCCGTGAAAAACCACACCGCCAGAATGCTGAACCAGCCGCCGCCCGTGCAGAAAAACTGAAGAGGGATCTGGCCGGAAGCGTAACCGGAGCCCAGGCCACAGGAGAGGAATGCAAACGAGACCGCCAGGACTTTTTCCCAGCTTAAGGGTTTATTTTCCAATGTGTTGCCCATGATATTATTCTCCTTTCCGATTTCCGTTTCGCATGTAGGCGAGCATTTCGTCCGTGCTCAGCCCTTCCAGGCCGAACAGCTTCAGATCGTAACCCTTGCTGCGGTAATCCGTCTGGGACACCAGATCGCCCATGCATACCATTGCATCCAGCACCGGCGTCTTTACGCCCAGAACCTCCGCGAAGCTGAGCGCCCCGCAGGTACCGACGGGGATATCCTCTGTGATATAGCGTGAGTCGAGCGTAAACCGCGCGCCTTTCGGCATGGGAAGCCACACGCTCTGATCCAGCGGCTCGGAAAACGGCTGCTGATAGCCCTCGCCATAGAACATCTCTCCGATAGGACCCATACGCGACTGGAAACAGCTCTCGTTTACTACGCCGATCCCTACACCGTAGGCATGGGCAATCTTTTCCAGTTCCCTGAAATAAGCGTACTGCACGCGTCCCACGGCAGCGGAAGCGCCATAGGAATACATATCCCAGTACACATCCTTCGCGCCGAGATTCGGAATGATACCCCAGTTTTCAATGGCTCCCACGTTAAGAAGAACCCCGGCAATATGAACCATGGGGTTCAGGTTGGAAAGCCCGATGTCCAGCGCCGTGTCACCGTGAATCAGCTCCGTGGCGTCCAGCGCCGGGATCTCTCCCTTTTTCGTCGCGTAGGCTTCGTAGTCGCTGCTGGGAAGCGTGTCTACCCGGATCTCGTTTTCCCGGTAGGTGATGTTGACTACATCCGTCTGCGTTTCCATATTGTTATAGTCGGTCAAGCGCGCGCCGTAAACGAGCGATGAGTAGCCTGCAATAATGACTCTGGTTTTCAGCCCCTTCTCGCGCAGAATACGACGGAGGATCAAGCTGCCGTAATTATCCGGGAAAATGCTCACCGTCTGCCCATCCTCCAGAAGCGGTGCCAGCTCTTCATAAACTGCCTCGGCGCCCTGGGACTGCACGGACACCAGAATATGATCCGCGCCGTGAACCGCTTTCTTCATATCATGGGTCACCATATCGATTACCGCCGTACCAAGACGGTGAAACCCCTTGACGTTCTTTTCCAGCCCCTCCAAACGGATCCGCCGGCTTTCAAGAATGCCTTTTACCTTATCGTTGAAACGCGTGAATTCGTACATGCGGACTTCCGCCCCACCGAACTTGCAGTCGGCCGCAAGAGCATGAGCGCCGTTTCCGCCGCCGATGATCGTGATGATTGCCATAGCGTCATTCCTTTCGTTATCTTCCGTGTCTCTCCGTTTCCTGCTGCAGACAGGAAATGTGCCGGTTGTGAAATCCGTAATAGCGTATGTCATCCGCTATCTTGGATTTTAGCAGGCATGGTCACTTCTGTCAATCCTTTATAACGGATTTTTTATTATTTTTGTCCTTTATGTAAAAATCGCCTTGCGGATAAATTTTCCGCAAGGCGATTTCATTATAAAACGCATATTTTTAGTATGTCTCAACCTTCAGCACGCGGTTGTCACCGTCGGAGAGGATCTCGATGAGAGGGCTTTCGGTGCGCTCGAGCGCAAAGTATTTCCGCGCAAGGGCGAACACCGCATCGACGTTGTTTTTGTCGATCTCTTCCTTGGCCGCGTTATAAAACTGCTGGTCGTAGGCATAGGCGCGCTCCTCGGGCGTTTCCACGGTGAGGAGCTTTACCTGCTCTTTCGTGAAACCGCCGTCGGCGAGCGCATCGTCATACGCATATTTCCGCGCCTCTTCCATGGTCTCGCAGTAGTACACGCAATGCAGGCGGCTCACCGGTACGCCGCCGAATTCCGTCCGGCGGACATACTCAAAAATGCCCTCGACGGCGTCCTTGCGGTAATTCTCGTTCTTGCGCAGCCCAAGATCAACGAGATCACGGGAGGCGTACATTGCGGAATAAAACACCGCATCGAACACCTGCCGCCCCCGCTCGAGCGCGAGCAGGAACGGTTCGGCGTATTTATAATGCCCGGCAAAGTCGTTCGTGAGACTGGGCGAGTCCGTGTAGGAATCCACGGAGTAATGGAAGAGGATCATTCGTCCTCTTCCTTTTTCGTCTCCGGTTCCGTCTCCGGTTCCGTCTCCGGTTCCGTCTCCGGTTCCGCCTCCGGCTCTTCGGCTTTCTCGGTTTCGGCGGGAGCTTCCTCCGGCGTGGTCTCCGGCTCTTCCGCCTTTTCCGGCTCCGCAGGAGTCTCCGAAGCCGGCGCTTCCGCCGTTTCGGCGGTCTCGGTGTTTTCCGGCGCGGCGGACTTCTTCTTGCCGAGCAGCACCGCCGCAAGCGCAACGGCCACGACGATCGCGGCGATGGCAATATACATCCACACGCGGGACGTGCCCGTGCTCTCCGGCGCGGCGGTATCGTCCGCCGTTCCGTCCTCCGGCACGGTGAAGAGCTCGTTATAATCCAGCGAGCCAAAGTCGCCCTGCCATTCAACCGTGGCGGTATTGATCCAGTCAAGGAGCATGGCGTTGAAGAGCTCGTTGGCGGCGTCGGCGCGCAGCGTCATATACTCGCCCGTGCCGGAATCCTGCGAGAGGGTCTTGCCGTCGGGATCGAGCGGCAGGCGGAGAATGATGTGGTAGCCGTAGCTCGACTCCACAATGTCGGAGATCGCATACTCTTCGAGCGCGCGGGTGCCGTCTTCAAACTCCTGCACCATCTGATTCGATGTGAACGTGTAGCCGTCCGGGAAGGTCGTCATGCCGGGGTCGTCGGCTTCCGCCATGAGCGCATCAAAGCGCGCCATCATCGCCTCACGGTCGCCTTCCAGCGCGCGCAGCTCTTCGAGCGTCGCTTCGGCTTCCTTGCGGATCTCCGCCTTCTCCTCGTCGGTCTTGCTGGTGCCGTCGTCGTTCTGCGTGAGGAAGAGGATATGCTTGCAATGGAGATAATCGTTGTCGTTCGCCCAGGCGAGAACGTCCTCGTCGGTGAGCTTTTCGCCCGCCGTGCCGTAGGAGTCTACCATGATGGCGTTGAACGCGGCGTTGCTCGTGAGAAGCAGACGGTAGGTCGGCTCATCGAGATACGCGCTTTCAATGGCCTCCATCAGCGCGTCCAGCCCGCCGTACTGCTCCACGATGCTGTTCCACTGCTCTTCAACCTCGGCGTTCACCGTGTCAGACAGGCCGCGCTTTTCCGCCTCGGCGATCGCGACGGTGTAGTACTTGATCCGCGCTTCCAGCGCTTCGCGCATCGCATCCTGCAGCGTGGTGCCGTCGCCCATGTCGGTGGTAAAGTCGGGGATCGCCATGGTGTAGTTGATGTACTGGCTCGTCAGGCTGCCGATGAGATAGTAGTACAGCTTCCAGGTGACCTCCGTGCCGTTCACGGTGGCGACGACGGCGGAGCCGTCATACTTCTTGCTCGCCGCGTCAAGCTGGGCGACGATCTTTGCATACGCTTCCTGCGCCGCAGCCTGTGCGTCGCTGACAGCGTCGCTGCCGGCAGAAGCGTTATCCGATGCGCTCTCGGCGGGTGCGCCGGTCGCTTCGGGAGCGGCGGTTTCCTCGCCGTCGGCGGCAAGCGCCGGGATGCTCAGCGCGCCAAGCAGCAGCACAAGGCTCATAAGCAGGGCGAGCAGTTTCTTTGCATTCATAGATTTTACTCCTTTTCCGCGGCGGATTCCGCCGCCGGTTTTTGCAGTTTGTGCCACGCGGCGATGAGCGCGCGGGCTTCCGCTATGGGCTTGGCGCCGGGCTTGAGCTTCAGCCCCAGGCGCGGCTCGCGTCCGGCTTCGAGCTTGACGCGGCCTTTGAACTCCTTCTGCGCATAGAGCGCGGAGAGGGTTTCCATGTCGAAATTCTCTACCTTGAAATAGAGCATGTTCCCCTTCTGGGAGATGTCCGAAATACCGGCGCGCCCGGCCTCGCCGCGCAGAAGCGCCACGTGGATGAGCGCGTTGACGGCGCTCGGCGGGTCGCCGAAGCGGTCGATGAGCTCGTCGGTGAGATCGTCGGCGTCCGCCTCGGTGCGGATGAGCGCGATGCGGCGGTAAAGATCCATGCGCTGCTCGGCGCTGGGGACATACTTTTCCGGGATGTTCGCCGTGACGGAGAGATCGGCGGCGCACTCGGTGCGCACGGGCGGCTTTTCGCCCTTCTCCTCGAGTACGGCTTCCTCGAGCAGCTTCAGATACATATCGTAGCCAACGTCCATCATATGGCCGGACTGCTCCGCGCCGAGAAGGTTTCCCGCGCCGCGAATTTCCAGGTCGCGCATGGCGATCTGGAATCCGGCGTTAAACTCGGCAAACTCGCGGATGGCGGTGAGGCGCTTTTCGGCGATTTCCGTAAGCGCCTTTTCGGGGCGGTAGAGAAGATAGGCGCTCGCGCGCCGCGCGCTGCGCCCGACGCGGCCGCGCAGCTGGTGGAGCTGGGCAAGGCCGAGCCGGTCGGCGTCCTCCACAATGAGGGTGTTGACGTTCGGGATATCGATGCCGGTTTCGATGATCGTCGTACACACGAGTACCTGAATTTTTCCCTCGACCATATCGTCCATGACGCGGGAGAGCTGTTCTTCGTCCATCTTGCCGTGCGCCACGCCGACGGATACTCCGCCGCCGAGCTGCTTTTGCAGCCGCAGCGCCACGTGCTCAATGTTTTCCACGCGGTTGTGGAGATAGTACACCTGTCCGCCGCGGATCAGCTCGCGCCGGATGGCGTCGCACACGGCCTTTTCGTCCTGCTCCATCACGAACGTCTGCACCGGCTGGCGGTCGCGCGGCGGCTCCTCGATGGTGGACATGCTGCGCAGTCCCGAGAGCGCCATGTTGAGCGTGCGCGGGATGGGCGTGGCCGAGAGCGTCAATACGTCGACGCCTTTCGACATTTCCTTGAGCTTTTCCTTATGCGTTACGCCGAAGCGCTGCTCCTCGTCCACGATGAGAAGGCCGAGGTCATGGAAAGCGACGCTTTTTTGCAGCAGGCTGTGCGTACCGATGAGAAGATCGATGCTGCCCGCGAGCGTCTTTTTGAGAATGTCCTTTTTCTGGCTGGGCGTGCTGTAGCGCGAGAGGAGCGCGATCTCGACCGGATAGCCGAAGAAGCGGCGCATCGCGGTCTGGTAATGCTGGCGGGCGAGCACCGTGGTGGGCACGAGAATGGCGCATTGCTTGCCGTCCAAAATGCACTTCATCGCCGCGCGCAGCGCAACTTCCGTTTTGCCGTAGCCAACATCGCCGCAGAGCAGGCGATCCATCGGCACGGCCTTTTCCATGTCGTCCTTGATTTCCTGGATGCATCGGAGCTGGTCGTCCGTTTCGGCATAGCCGAACGATTCTTCAAACTCCGTCTGCCACGGGCTGTCCGGCGAGAACGCAAAGCCCGGCGTGCGGGCACGCGCGGCATAGAGCTTGGTGAGCTCGGCAGCGAGCTCCTTGGCTGCCGCCTTGGCGCGGGTCGTCGTCTTTTTCCACTCCGCGCCGCCCATGCGCGAGAGCTTCACGGGGCGGTCTTCTCCGCCGCCGATGTATTTCGACACAAGGTCGAGCTGCGTCGCCGGAACGTACAGGCTGTCCGACCCGGCGTAACATATTTTAATGTAGTCCTTCTCGACGCCGTCCACCGGCAGCTTGAAAATGCCGGCAAAGCGGCCGATGCCGTGGTGCTCGTGCACGACGAGATCACCGACGGAGAGATCGGCGCAGGAGCCGAGCTTTTCGCGATCCGCCATGGCGCGCTTTCGCTTGCGGCTTCGCAGCGCGCCCGCGGCAATCTGCGTATCGGTCAATACGGCAAGATGCGCCTCCGGCGCTTCGAGACCCGCGGAGAGCGCCCCCACCGCAACGGTGGCACGCCCTTCCGGCGGCAGAGCGCCGTTCGGGAAGCCGCGCAGCGGCGGTATGCCGTTGCGCTCGAGCATCGAGGCAAGCACGTCCGCCCGGCGATCGTCCGAGGCGAACACCACAACGCGAAAGCCGTTTTCGAGATACCGCTGCACATCGGCGAGCGCCGTTTCCGCGCTGCCGCCGTAGCTGGGCAGCTGGCGGACGTTCGTATCGAGCACCGACCGGGGAGAGAGGGGATAGCGCCCCGCGCTGAAAGCGTCCGCCATCACGACCGCGAAATCCGCAATCTTTTCACAGGCGTCCTTCCACGGCAGGAGGTAATCTCCCGTGTCCGCGACCGGGAACGCGCCCTCGCGCAAAATTTTCAAATCGTCCGCGAGAGAGTCGGCAATGTCCTTGGCTTTCTCGGCGCAGCGGTTCGGCGCATCGATATAAAATATGGCGTCCGGTGCGATGAAATCGAGCGCCGTTGAATACTCAGAGTATAATTCCGGGAGATACCGGTCGCTCCACGGCAGGGGCGCGCCGGAGGAAACGCGCTCGGCATCGCGGCGAAGACGGCGGGCGAGCTCGGTTTGTTCCCGCCGCTCAGCGCGCGCAGCGCGGCTCAAAAGCGCCTTGGCGATATTCTCGGCGCGGTTTGGGTCGACGAGCGCTTCACACGCGGGCAGCACGCGGAACGATTCGATATTCTCCGCGCGGCGCTGCGTGTCGGTATCAAAAAAGCCCATGGAGTCGATCTCGTCGCCCCAGAACTCGGCGCGCACCGGGCGCTCCGCGCCGGGGGAGAAGATATCAAGAATGCCGCCGCGGCGGGAGAACTGGCCGGGGCCCTCCACCATGTCGCTGCGGCGGTAGCCGCACGCGAGCAGGCGCGGCTCGAGCGCTTCCGGGCCTTCGCCCTCGCCGACGCGGAGCGTAAAGGCCGCGTTTTCCAAAATATCCGGCGGCAGCGTGCGCTGCAAAAGGCCGGAAACGGTGCATACCGCGACCGAAGCGCCGGAATAAAGCGCATCGAGCGCGCGCAGCCGCCGCTGCTCCTCCTGCCGGGAGACAACTTCGATGTCGCGCAGGGCGAGATCGCGCCCCGTGAGCTGCACAACGCTCTCGCCGAGCAGCGCTTCGAGATCGGCGGCGAGCGTTCCGGCGTTCGTCTCATCGGTGCAGAGCACGAAGATGGGCCGGTCGGTCTCGCGGCGGAGCATCGCCGCGCCGAGAGCGCGCATCGCGCCGCCCGATTGGGTCAAAAGGGCAGGCAAATAGCCCTCCTCGACCCTCAGGGGGAGGGTAGCAAGGGAGGGTGTCTTTCCTATAGCTTTGATTATGGCGTCCATAAGTATAAAGAATACACCTTTATCGTGTCGTTTGCAAGAAAAATCCCGGCTGCGGTATTTCGCAGCCGGGAAGCTGTAAGATCAAAACCGATCAGAACCAGGAGTTGGAAATGGACGTATTCGCCACAACACACAGACAGTACAGAGAAGATACGAGCACCGGTCCAAGCCAGTTTTTGCCGGTAAGATCATAGAAATGGCGCAGATAATACGGGGCAAGCGCGAGCTGCCAGATGCACATGCCCATATAGAACACCGGTCCCCAGTTGCCGAAGAAGAACAGATTGCCGGTGGTAAGCAGGCAGATATACTGCAAAAGCACGAACAGCACCGGCGTAAAGGCGAGGCTGGCCGCGGCAATGCCGGCACTTTTCTTTTCGCTGATTCCCTCGGTGCGCATCGGGCCATTCACCATGAGCGACACAACAAAGTAGAAAAGGAAGAATACGGGGAGATAGACAAGGAACGTCCAGAGCTTGCCCGGATTGAAGATCTTAAACGCTACGACCCAGAAGCGGAAATCCGTGTTGAACAGCCATTTTGCAAACCAGACTATGCTATAGACAAATCCAAGGATGGCCGCCGCAAGCCCGAGAGTTTTGAAAAAGTCCCGGGCAGAAATTCTGAGTCCCAGCGACTCCGCGCCGCACACACCGGCTTTTTTATCCTGCCTGTAGCTGTAAAGGAAAAATACCAGCAGCCAGATGGCGTTCAGCAGGGAGAAGAGGGACATCACCGTCACGGTGGTCGCGCTGAAGAATCTCGTATCGCTGATCATGCCGATCGGGAAAAGCTCCGCATAGAGCGGCGTGGTGTAAAACCAGTTGACGAAAAGACCGACGCCGATCGATACGGCCGTGTTGATCAAAAGCCCGAGCAAAAAGCTCTTTTTTCGTTTCCCGACAAGCGCCGGACGCTTCGGCGCAGCCGTGCCGCGCAGACCGGCAAAGCAGGGAACGGAGAGAAGAAGCTCTCCGGCGGGGAACACAAACATCAAAAGCCCGACAAGCGCGACAAGATTGAAAAGCTGCTTGAAAAGATGGACCTGATTTTGCGCGCTGAGCTTCGTAGTCAGAGAAAAGACCTTCGTCCAGTATTCCATGGCGAGCGCCCCGGCGTTCGGAAGCATCGTTGTTGTCGGATGCGTGGCAAACGTTTCATAAAATACCCGGAGCGTGTTATCCTCGGCGCTGCCATAATACGTGTTGGGATCGACGTCCGCCGCATCAGGATCGATCGTCTGAAGAAGCTGAAGAGCGTATCCGAAGTGCTGGAACCCCTCCTTCTGCGGTCCGCTGGCCAGAGCTTCCTGCTCCTCCACGGTAAGCTCCTCCCGCGTACCGAACAAAACGCCAAAGTTGCAGCGCAGCGTGTCAAAAGCCTGCGTCACCGTCTCATCCATATTGCCGACGACAAGCACGGAGTCGATAGGGTAAAGGGAATCGCAGTACGCCTGCTCCGCCGCCGTTACTTCTTCACCGCCGTCGGAATCGGGAGACTGCGCGGCCGCATAGGCTTCGGCATACTGATTGCCGTAATAGGCCAGCGTTCCGCCGATGCACGAGCCGCCCATCGAGTGCCCCATAAGGCCGATCCGGCTCGTATCGATAAAGTCCATAATGCCGCTGTTCGCGTAATCGACCAGCGATACCATGCCAAGCCCGTCAACAAACGTGGATACGATGATGCATTCGGGGGCATTGCTGGACATACCGTGGCTGTAGCCATCCATAGCGAGAACGGCAACACCGCGTCTTGCAAGCTCTATACTTGCCAGATCCTGCGATTCCGCGCTGTCTGTCCACCCGTGGCTGACGATGACTGCCGGGCAGGGGTTTTCCGCGCTGGCGGATTTGGGGATGTATGCGAGGGCGTGGAGATACTGCTCTCCATCCGTCACGAGGTAGATATCGCGTATCTCCACCGTATTGAATCCGGTTTGCAGCAGCCATGCGCCAAAGCTGCCGATCAAAATCAACACCAGGGCGATACACAGCATCTTTTTTGCCTTCGTCTGGAACATAATATGGACCACCTTCCTTAATTTGCATGATATGAGAACGATCTCACAAATCGGTAAAAAATATGAGAACGTTCACACATTCCGAAATCATTATAAAAGCGTCCCCGCATATTTTCAATATTCAGATTATATTTCATCTGTTTGCAAAAAAAGAGGTGGCCTTCGTTGTGTAGTATTTCCAAAAAACGTATCGGCTCAGCGCGGCGCGGTGCAAGATGCGAACCGCTGCGTTGAGCCGATATATCCATGTATGAACTTTCGATCAGGAGCTGTGCCGCTCTGCGACAAATGGCTTTATCGTGGTGACCCGGTCGGCTTCGCCGCCCTGGATCTGTTTTAAAAGAAGTTCTGCCATAACTCGTCCGGTTTCCCCAGCGTTTATGTCCAGAGACGACAGCTCCGGCGTGAGAAATTCACAGATTGGCGTGTTGCCCATCCCGATGAGCGCTGTATCCTCGGGAATGCGGAGCCCCGCGCTGTGCAGCTTTCCGTAAAGGCAGGCTGCAACATCGTCAAAATCGCACATCAGCGCACGGGGTATATGACCGGAAGCGAGAAGACGGTCGGCTCCGGAAAGGATTGCTTCTTTCTCCGGCTGCGCATCTTCAAAGAAAAAGAAGTTTTCCTTCCGAAACGGCAGATTTGCTTCTCTGTGCGCGTCGAGGATCGCGGTGTACCGCATTTCGTTGACAGACGGTTCCAGCCGCTTTCCGAAAAATCCGATATCGGTATAGCCTTTACCAATAAGATACTGCGTCATGGTTTTAAAAGAAGTGTAGTCATCCAGACAAACAGAAGGCGCTTTCACAGGAAGAACGCCAAAATAGACGAGGGGGATATCGGAAGTGCTCATCATCTGCTCGGTCTCGGCGTCTACAACGTAATTCATCACGATAATGCCGTCAACACGGCGGGCCATGAAATATCGGATGGCTTCGCGTATTTTTTCGTCGTTTTCTCCGCTGCGGATAAACAAAAGGGAATAGTTGGCTTTCTCTTCCAGCCTTGTCTGCAAAGCATCAATGATCTCTGTGATAAAACCATTATCCCAAAACGCCAGCACCACGCCGATCACGTTGCTTTTTCCGGAACGCAAAGCCTTTGCTTCCACATGCGGCATATATCCGGTCTCGCGTATGACCTTGTCGATCCGCTCACGGGCATCCGCGCTCACGTATCCCTTATTCAACGCGCGGGAAACCGTGGCGCGGGAAACCCCCGCCATACGCGCTATATCATTTATCGTAATCGCCATCCGGTGCTCCTTTATCTGCGGCTTTCGGCATCTATTATATAAAAAATACACCTTTACCGTGTCGTTTGCAAGAAAAAAGCCTCCCCGGAATATGGGGAGGTAGGAACCCCTCAGTCACGGCGCTGCGCGCCGCGCCAGCTCCCCTAACGAGGGGAGCCAAGTAAGTTTTACGATAACCGGCTTGCCTTCCTCTTTGAGGAAGGTAGCTCGCCGAAGGCGAGACGAAAGGAGTTACTCCCTCAGTCTCGCTGCGCTCGACAGCTCCCTCAAAGAGGGAGCCGATTATTACCAAGCGTTATCAAAATCGCACCAGGCTTTGCCTTCGTCCTCTTCGGCGCACTCTTCGGGAAGAGTGCCGAACACGACCGGAACATCCCGGTATTCTCCGGCGCGATACACGGTGAGCACCGCTTCGTAGCCGGGGGTGAGAGTGTTTTCCGCGGCGGTGAGATCGGCGGCGGAGGCAATGTCGGTGCCGTCCAGCCGGATGATGATATCGCCGCTGCAAAGCCCCGCGAGACACGCCGGGCTGCCGTCCTCCACGGCATAAACC
>CAVIVK010000199.1:0-2787 GCA_963645975.1 Bifidobacteriaceae bacterium
GTACCGCTCGGCGAGCGAGAAGAGCGTATCGCCGGGCCGCACCGTGTGCACGGCGTACCCGCGAAGCCAGGGCGCGAGCGCGCGCTCGGTCTCCGCGCCGAAAATGCCGTCCGGCGTCAGGCCGCGCGAGCGCTGGAAGGCCTGCAGAGCGCTTTTTGTCGCCCCGCCGAAAACACCGTCGGGCGCGGGTGCACCGTACTGCGCGCGGCGGAGCGACAGCTGCAAAAGCGCGACCTCCGCGCCCGTGGAGCCGGTTTTCAAAATTTGCATGACATTTCCTCACGATGAAAAAATTTTGGCAGGCATGAGAGAAAAACGGAAGGATACCATAGTAAAAAAGCAGGAAAACGCGAAACATGGAAACAGAGGACAAATTTCTCGCGGTTCTTTTCCTTCTCGACAGACATACTGAATACGCCGCCGCAAAGAAGCTGTCTGCGGCGCGAAAATGCAAAAGCATGGGAAGGATAAGGGTGGCAGTCCTATGAGAAAGATAAAATATGTATTCGCCCTCATCGCTGCGGTGCTGGCGCTGACGACCGCGGCGCTTGCCGCGGAGCCGGGCGACGCGCTCGTGCCGGTCGGCGAGGCGGTGGCGATATCGCTGCGGTGCGACGGCGTGGTGGTGTCCGCGCTCGCGGATATCGCCTCGGGGGGCGGCACGTGCTGCCCGGCGGGGGAAGCGGGCGTACAGGCGGGCGATAAGATCGTTGCGGTAAACGGCGAGCGCGTGGCGGGCGCCGAGGACTTTCTGCGCCGCGCAGCGGCCTTTTCGGGCGAGAGCGTGACGCTCTCCGTCGAGCGCGGCGGCGAGACGAAAACGTTTGCTGTTACGCCGAAGCTCGGCAGCGGCGGAACGTATCAGATCGGGCTCTGGCTGCGCGACGCGGTGCGCGGGCTCGGTACCGTGACATTTTACGATCCCGCTACCGGGGAATACGGCGCGCTTGGCCACGGCGTCGGTCTGCCGGAGACCGGCGAGCTGATGAGCGCTTCCGGCGGCGAGATCTACCGGGCGGATGTCACCGGCGTCGTCATGGGCGAGCGGGGTGCGCCGGGAGAGCTCTGCGGCGGCGCGAGCAGCGCCGCGCCGATCGGCTCGATCGAGGAGAACACGGTCCGCGGCATTTTCGGCACGAGCCGTACGCCGCTCGGCACGCTCCCGGCCATGCCGGTGGCGGCGGAGAGCGAGATCCGTCTCGGCGAGGCGACGATCCTCTCCACCGTCAGTACCGGCGGCGTGCGATCGTATGACGCTCTGATCACGCGCATCGCGCGCAGCGGCGACGGCGGGAAGCTCACGCTCACGATCACGGATGGCGACCTCCTCGCCGTGACCGGCGGCATCGTGCAGGGGATGAGCGGCTCGCCCATTTTGCAAAACGGAAAGATCGTTGGTGCAGTCACACATGTGCTCGTGAACGACCCCACCAAAGGATACGGCATTTCAATGGAGAATATGCTCAAAGAAGGGCGCACAAAAGCTGCCGCCTGATCCTGGCAAAAACCGCCCTGTTGCGGACGCCGACGAAAAACGCGAAAGCGGATTCGACGGCGTCCCGCAGAATTTGATACCGCATTATGTAAATCTATGCAACCTCGTGTCGAATTCAGAAAAATGAGAACGAAGAAAAATTAAGATAATTTCGACGAATTTTCCCTCCATATTCTGCTTGCTTTATGCTAAATTAGTCAAGCAATGTAGCCAAGCACAAAAAAACATCAGCAAACTGCTTGCAGTTCATAATTATGGAGGCAAAGTTATGGAAACCAAAATCCGAGTGCTGATCGCCGACCCGAACGAGGATTTTCAGCTGTTGATGAAGAACCTGCTTTCGCAGGAGCCGGACATGGAAGCGGCAGGTACATCCTCCGACGGATCGGACGCGCTCGCCAAGATCGAAGCGCTGCATCCGGACGTTGTGCTGCTGGAACTGGTACAGCCACGGCTCGACGGAATGGGCGTGCTGCGCAAGCTTTCCGAAAAGGAGTCGGCGCCGCCGGTGCTCGTCCTTACCGGGTTTGTAAACGCCCATGTCGTGACCGAGTGCGCGAATCTCGGCGCGGCCTACTTCATGTCCAAGCCGTGCGATACCGCCGAGCTCATGCAGCGCCTGCGCCAGAGCGCCCAGACGGGCAAGAAGCCGCTTCCCGTCACCGCGAGCCGTGTCTCGACGGCCGCGCCGGAGCCGAAGGCGGATAACGCCTCGCTCGAGAGCGTCGTCACCGACATCATCCATGAGATCGGCGTTCCGGCGCACATCAAGGGGTATCAGTATCTGCGCGAGGCGATCATTCTCACGATCAACGACATGGACGCCATCAACGCCGTGACGAAGGTGCTCTATCCGGAGGTTGCAAAGAAATTCTCCACGACGCCGAGCCGCGTGGAGCGTGCCATCCGCCACGCAATCGAGGTCGCGTGGGATCGCGGTGATGTGGAGACGCTGCAAAAGTTTTTTGGTTATACCGTTTCCGGCATTAAGGGCAAGCCGACGAACAGCGAGTTTATCGCCATGATTGCCGACTGCCTCTCCCTTCGGCGCAAGCAGGGGAAAATGTAAGGAACAGACGAGTACATCAAAAAGGGCAGCCCGGCCTGAGACTCTCAGGCCGGGCTGCTGTGCGCTTCCGGCGCGGGAAGATGGGGAAAACCCTCTTGCCATACGCGGCGGCAAAATATATAATTGGAGACGGTTGCGTCGATTGACAAGGGCACACGCGGTTCTGCTGGGCGGAAATGCCCTCATATGGCGTCATAGCCCTTGAGAATACACAAAGTATTCC
>CAVIVK010000200.1:0-7217 GCA_963645975.1 Bifidobacteriaceae bacterium
GAACATGGTGATATAGATAGCGGCCATGACCCAATGCCAAAATACCATTCCGTCAGCAGAGAAGTTTAAGTGCATCCATGAAGGAGCGTTATTCCGCATAAACGGCGTAACAACAAAATACAGTACCGGGGAAATGCAGGTCATTAGAGCAAGACACAAAAACCAGGGAGCGGACTTCGTTTTGAAGCCGACAGGCTTGCGAACCGGCAGAGCAAGCTTTTCAAACGCGGCTGTTTTAAGAAGGAGAGAGGCCATGAAAAATACGAAGGCCAGAATAGACAGAAAAGCCATTCCTTCGCCGACTATAACCCAACCCCAGGTCTGATTGCTGGGTTCGATGTAATTCGGATTGGGAACTACGCGGTTGGCAATATCCAGCGCATAATTAATAGTAAGGGAGTCGAACATCTCCCAGGTGTGTCCGGTGTTGGAAAGAAGGTAGATTCGGCCAGTGCCGTCTGCCCAGCTTCCGTATTCTTTTCCGACGACAATATCTTCATCCGTATTAAAAAGAGTCTTATAACGCTCGGTATCGACTATCGAACGGATGATTCCGTTTTTTGCCTGATTCAAACCGCTCGCGTCGTATTTTCCGAGAATATAAGCGTAGTTTGTAACCAGAGAGTCACTTTTTGCATCCATACCAACGGACAGAACAAGCTTGATTATGCCGTCGTTTCTCTCATTGGCAACATTAAAGGAATACCAACCGCCCATGGAATGACCGCCGACAATAATATCGGGGGAAACGAAATCCATATTTACCAGCTGCTCTACGGCATTTGCAAAAATGTCCGTGCCACTCACTATCATATCTGTTGCGGGGCTGACATCGGTTTCACCTGCACCGGAACCGTCAAACGCGAGGACTACATAGCCTCTGCGGGCAAATTCATAGCTGAGAGGAAGTACCTGAGCAAGGTTATCACCGCCGCCGTGGCCGAGAACGACGCCCGGAGCGGGGGTTTCTGCCGTTGCGTTTTCAGGGATCAGAAGCTGGCCGTGGACGAGCGTTTTCGTTTCACTTGTGACAAATTCGAGCTCCTTTACCTCGATCGTGCCATTATTGGATTTGGCGGCCATTGTAATACAAGTGCCCGCAATAAAAATCGCAAGAACAACGAGAATCGCGATGATATTTTTACGAGTTTTTGCCATTCCTTTCTCCTCCTATTGCAAAATATTTTTTGTTTATTTTCCGAGATAAAGCGACTGCTTTGCCAGAACGAGCTGAAGCATCAGATCATTGCAGGGAGTGGGGATACCGTGCTCGCGGCCGAGGCGGCAGACAGCGCCATTGATGATGCGGATCTCGGTTTCACGGTGGTTGCGCACATCCACCAGCATAGAGCTGATGGTCTCGTCCGTCATGCGCGAAACCTCGTAGGCGTGCTCAAGCTCAGCGTCGTGTTCGAGCGTGCAGCCGCAGGCGTTCGCCACAACAATGGCTTCCTCGACCAGCATCCGCGCAGCTTCGCGGTAATAGGGGTTGGCGTCGACCATGCCGTTTTTGGTTTCGAGCAGAGCGCTCATGCCGTTGATCGCCACATTTGCCAAAAGCTTGTGCCAGATGGCATTCATAACATTCTCGTGTACGTTTACCTCTAATCCGGATGTACGCAGCGCCTCGGCGACGCGCTCCACCGCTTCCTTCGGCGCTTTCGGCGAACCGATATTCGTTACGCCGTAGCCGGTATGCTTTACGTGCCCGGGGGCTACCGGCGTCGCGCCGAATGCCGTGTTGCCAACGATGATCTGCTCTTCCGGAACGACCTTAGCGATCTCGTCATAGTTGCCGAGGCCGTTTTGCAGACAAAGAACCATGGTGCGGCGGTCAATCATCGGCAGGGCGTTGCGGACGGCGAATTCCAGAAACTGATAGTGCACGAATACGACGAGCAGGTCGACCGGGCCAATTTCCTTTGGGTCGGTAGCAGCCATGGTCGGGTGGGTAACAACAGTCTCCTGGGATTCGATCGTGGGGGAGCACTCCTCCATAACAATACCGTTTTTGCGGATGGCGTCAATGACCGAGATCGAGGTATCCAATACACATATCTCGTGCTTTCGGGCGAGATAACTTGCGTAGCAGCTGCCGATGGCTCCGCAGCCGACAAATCCAATTTTCATAGTAACTGATTCCTCCTGCGCAGGGATAGGGGCTTCCTGTCCGTTTTTCATCCTCTCCCTTGCTGTAGATTCTGAAATGTGCGAATTTGTGCGATAGCTATCACCGTGTTCTTACCATAGCATGCGATGAAATGAAATTCAATATCTAACAATAAACAAGAAATAAATTTCATAATCGTGCACAATCACCAATTTCTTGCTTTGTGTCATTTCATTCTTCGGGGGAAAAATCAATAAAAAACGAACGCAAATCCTGAGAAATATCTAATACTGCACACGAAACCACAGAAAAATGAAATTAGTTTCAAAGACACAATGCGAAGCTTTGTTTTCCGCTTTAAAATTTGAAGTGCCGTGAAACAGCAGGAAGCCCGCCGGGGTCACCGGGGGCTTCCTACTGCTTTTGACAGTTTTTACTCGTTTTCGGGTGCGTTGTCTGTTATGGATGGTTTGAATGGTATACGCTTTCGCTCCATAGCGTTTGCCGCGCGGCGTCCGTTTTCCAATCGCTCGTCGGAGAAGGAGATGGCAATAATGGAATGCAGAATGGATACGGTCAAAAGCTCACAGATACGTGCCGCTGAAAGATCGCTGAAATATTCGCTCTGGAACATGCTGGTGGCGATTTCTACGTCCAGATATTGCGAAATGGGAGAGCCGGAGGGACCGACGATGCCGATGACCGGAATACGGCTTTCGTGGGCGATCTGTGCGTCATGGATCATGTTGCGCGAGCGCCCGGAATTCACAACGACCAGAAGCACATCGTCCGGCTGCATCATGCTGATGGCCATCATGTCGAACATTGGATCGGTCACGAGCTTGCAGGGGATCGTGAGCTTTAGAAAAATATCGTAAGCTGCGCGGGCGATGCAGCCGGAACCGCCTTCTCCAACAATGACGACCTCGTGCGCGTCGGAGATGAGCCGCGCCGCTTTGGAAAGAGCTTCGTCGCTGAGTGTCTCGTTCAGCTGGTCAAGAACCATCTTCGTGAACTGAATGACCTTCCGGCGAACCTCCGGAACCGGATCGTCACGGGAAAGCTCCATAAGACTGGTGGAAAGCTCGCCAGTGCTGTATTTCACGCTCATTTTCATGTCTGACAAGCCGCTGTACCCCAGTTTGCGGCAAAAGCGCACGACGGTCGCCGGACTTGTCCCGCTCGCCTCTGCGAGCTCGTTGGCCGTGGCCTGTTGGATGCAGTCCGGATTTTTCAGAATATAATCCGCAATCAGAACATCGGATTTGGAAAAAACACCGCTGCCGTAAAGCGCTTTGATTTTTTGAATATAGAGCAAAGACTCTGCCATACCGATTCCTCCGCGTGGTAAACCGCCGCAAAAACTATCGCCGTTTCATCCTATTTCATCTCTTCAAATTATATCAAAACGAAAAACTATGTCA
Source organism: Bifidobacteriaceae bacterium (assembly GCA_963645975.1). Taxonomy (GTDB): domain Bacteria; phylum Bacillota; class Clostridia; order Oscillospirales; family Oscillospiraceae; genus Apopatocola. The sequence continues at coordinate 3,535 of CAVIVK010000200.1, forward strand.
AGGCACACTTTTTATGGCGGAATTGGGCATTTTCGTACAGTTGTACGAAATATGTTTCAAAAAATTATAGAAAAAATGAATTGAATTTTATTTTTGTACGCGGTATGCTGTAACTGGATGAAATCCATTTCGTTTGCGTGCAGGAGGGATACACTTGGAAAAGACGGAAAAAATCGCATATCTGAAGGAAAAGGCCAAGGAACTCCGCAAGGCGGCGCTCACCATGATATACACCGCGCAGTCCGGTCATCCTGGAGGCTCCATGTCGGCGGCAGATATTGTTGCGGCGCTTTATTTCAGCGAACTGAATGTTGACCCGAAAAATCCCAAATGGGAGGATCGCGACCGGTTCGTGCTCTCAAAGGGACATGTTTGTCCCATCCAGTACTCGGCGCTGATCCAGCGCGGCTTCATGGAGGAAAAGGAGCTTTATACGCTTCGCAAAAAAGGCTCTCTGCTGCAAGGCCATCCCGATATGAAGCGAACGCCGGGCATCGATATATCCACCGGTTCGCTTGGACAGGGCGTTTCCTGTGCTGTCGGCATGGCCATTGGCCTTAAGCGTGACGGCAAAGCGTCCCGCGTCTTTGCGCTTGTCGGCGACGGCGAGTGCGACGAAGGGCAAGTTTGGGAGGCGATGATGACCGCCTCAAAGTATGCGCTGGACAACCTTATCGTTTTTGTTGATAACAATGGGCTGCAAAACGACGGTACGTGCGCGGATGTCATGCCGACGCGTGATCTTGCAGAAAAATTTGCGGCGTTCGGCTGCGAGGTGCACAAGATCAACGGCCACAGCATGGAAGAGATCGTCGATGTGCTCGACGCCATCCGCGGTACGCATAACGGAAAGCCCATCGTCATTGTTGCGAAGACAGTCAAGGGGAAGGGCATCTCGTTTATGGAGAACGTTGTGAAATGGCACGGTGTTGCGCCGAATACGGAGGAATATGAGCAGGCTATGGCGGAGCTGGAAAGGGGACTTGCGGAATGAAAGCGCTCAGAGAAGCTTATGGCGATGAAATCTTGGAGCTTGGCAAAGAATATCCGAATTTGTACGTCATAGATGCCGATGTGGGAAAATCGTGTAAGACACTGCCGTTCAAAAAGGCCTATCCCGAACAGTACGTCAACGTCGGCATTTCCGAGGCGAGCGCCGCCGGTGTGACGGCAGGTCTTGCCACATGCGGCAAGATCCCGCTGCTTACTACGTATGCGGCGTTCGGCTCCATGCGCATCTGTGAGCAGATCCGTCAGGAGCTCTGCTATCCGAAGCTGAACGGCAAAATTATGTGCAGCCACGGCGGACTTACTCCGGCGAACGACGGTGCCTCCCACCAATGCATCGAGGATATCGGCATCATGCGTACTCTGCCGAATATGACGGTCATCGCCCCGGGGGACTATTATTCGGCAAGAAAGCTTGTGCGCAAGGCGGTTGAAATGTATGGCCCTGTGTATATGCGCTTTACCCGTGACGCAATCCCGTTTGTCTATTCGGAGGACGATGCGTTTGAGATCGGCAAAGCAAAGAAACTCATGGACGGGGACGACATCTGCCTTATTGCCTGCGGCGACATTCTGAGCCAGGCGGTTGCGGCGGCAAAAGAGCTGCGTTCCGCCGGTGTCGGCGTTCTTCTCTATGACATGCACACCGTAAAACCGCTTGATACGGAAGCAGTCCGGGAAGCCATCGGGCGCTGCGGAAAGATCATCACGGTCGAAGACCACAATATTCTCAACGGTCTCGGCAGCGCGGTGTGCGACGTTGTCGCTGAAGCCGGTCAGGGCATCGTGCGAAAGTTCGGCGTGCAGGATCATTTCGGCGAATCCGGCCCTTATCTCGAGCTGCTCGCCGATAACGGGATCACCGTGGAGAATATCGTCCGTACCGCGAACGAGCTTTTGAAAAAATAAGTACGTTCTATCGAAAAAACGGAGCAGTCATTTTACTGACTGCTCCGTTTTTCTGGGCAAATATTTATTTGACCTCCGCGGTCGTCTGCGCCATGACGGTCAGCGCCTCGAGCACATCGGCTCTCTGGCTTTCCTCGTAGTACGTGCCGGTGTAAACGTAGAGATAAGCGCCGGTCACGGCGTAGAGCGTGATCTGATCCGTGGGCGGGATGGAGAGGATCGCTTCGCGTCCGCCGGCGTTGTCAATGTCGTCCTGCGTGATGACGCCCTGCTCCAGAAGAAGATCCAGCATTTCGTCGGTGAAGCGTGTGGTCGTTTCGGTGTAGATCACGCTCTTCCCGTTGATCGAGCGGAGCTCCGCCTTGAGGATCTCAATGTTGGGGTACGACTCCGTGATGCTCTCCACGAGCTTGTTCATGTATTTTTCCGTGAACTTGCCGCTGTAGGTGCTGGAACGCTGGGCGTTGACGTTGGCCATCTGCGAAGAGTCCATCGTATCGTTATAATACACGATGAGCGGAGAAGTGCCGTCCGTACCCGTCCACTTGTCGGCGGGATACTGCGTGGAAAACGTGCTGTTGCTGACCGTTTCGAGCGTCATGGAAGTGAGATCGACCTTCTCGAGCGGGGGATAATCCTCTTCGTTCACGGTGCCGCATCCGGCGAGGATCAGGCAGAGCACGAGACAAACGGCGGTGACCGCTGCCAAATATTTTCTTTTCATAGTTATCACTCCTTTGCTGAGTGACACGATTTTACCATACCGCCGGGGAAAAGACAACCTTTAGCTGTTTATCCCACCGTCTCTTCGAGCTTGGCGGCAAGCTTCGCGAGCGGCTTCACCTTCCAGCGCAGCACCATGCCGAGCGCCGCGCCGACGAGAGCCTGCAAAATCTGGTAGGGGAGCTTCGCAATCGCCGCGGCGGGTGTCGCGTAGATGAATGCGCGGCCAAGCGAGTAGCCGACGACCATGATCACCGCGCCGAGCAGCACGCCGATAAGAGACGCAATGACGGGCTTCTCCTTGAGCATCCGGTGGGCGCAGAGCGAAATGACAACGGCCTGCAGGCCGTGCGTGACGAGAGAGACGAACATCGGCGTCGGGTAGAAGAAGAAATCGCCGAGGAACGCACCGACACCGCCGACGCAGAACGCCCCCAGCGGGTCGAGAATCAGCGAGGCAAAGCAGATGATCACATCGTTCAGATAAAGATGCCCGCCCGGCACCGGAACGCTGAACACGCTCATGCTCATAATGATGTTCATTGCCATCAGCAGCGCCGTTGTACAGAGCCAGCGCGTGCCGTATTTTTTCTTTTTTGTCATGTAAACTGCTCCCTTGCTTTTTCTTTTTTCATAGCATACAATATTCTGGACATATTAAAATATCCAGAAAAGGAGAAAATAATCATACCAGATGAAGCAGGAGAACGAACACCGCCCGGCGTATCTGCGGCTGTACGAGCGCCTGCGCGGGGAGATCGTGCGCGGCGACTATCCCTTCGGCGCGCGGATGCCGTCCAAGCGGCAGCTCGCCGAGGAGGAGGGGGTGAGCGTCGTCACGGTAGAGCACGCCTACGCACTCTTGACGGACGAGGGATATCTGGAAGCGCGCCGCCGCAGCGGGCATTACGTGCAGTTTCACGATACGGACGGCTTCGTGCCGAGCGCGCCGGTAAAACCGGCGGCGATCCCGGCGGGGGAGAGGGCAGACTTTCCGTTTTCGGTGCTCTCGCGGGTGATGCGCCGCGTCATCAGCGAGTACG
>CAVIVK010000201.1:0-3062 GCA_963645975.1 Bifidobacteriaceae bacterium
CCCCTCCGGGATATTCTCCAGACCGTAAAACTTCTGCGGATACAGCAGCGCTCCAATGGGGCGGAGAACATCATAAATCAGACGATACCATTTTTCTTTTGTCATAGTGCAAAACGCTCCCGAATCAAGGATTCCACCGCCGCACAGCTTTCGGCGAAGTCCAGCTCCGTCGTATCCAAATGCACCGCGTCTTCCGCCGGACGAAGAGGTGCCGCCGCGCGGGAGGAATCGTTTTTGTCACGGTATTCCATATCGCGCAGAACCTCCTCAAACGGAAGGTTCTTCCCTTTTTTCTCCAGCTCCAGCCGGCGGCGCTTGGCGCGCGCTTCTACGGACGCCGTAAGGAAAATCTTCAGTCCTGCGTCCGGCAGCACAACGGTACCGATATCCCGTCCGTCCATGATAACGTTCTGCGTGCGGGCAAACGAGCGCTGCATCTCCATAAGATAGGCGCGTACCTCCGGGATAGCAGACACATCCGAGGCATAAATGGAAATCTCCGGCATACGGATTGCGTCCGAAACGTCCTCCCCATCGAGGAACATGCGCTGCGCGCCGTCGTCGCCGTGGCGCAGCTCAATATGCAGCTCCGGCAGCATGGCAATGACCGCAGCGCTGTCCTTGGAGGCGATGCCGCGCCGGAAAGCCGCAAGGCCTACCGTGCGGTAAATTGCGCCGGTATCCACATACAGAAAGCCAAATTTTTCCGCCGTTTTACGGGCAATCGTGCTCTTTCCCGCGCCGGAGGGACCGTCAATAGCGATGGATATGGGTTTCATTCTGTAATCTCCTTTTCCGGGATCGCCCGTCCCGCGGCATAGCCGGTGCTCCAGGCAATCTGCAGATTGTACCCGCCGGTGCAGGCGTCCAGATCAAGAACCTCCCCGGCAAAATACAGTCCGGGAACAATCTTTGATTCCATAGTGCGCGGATTTACCTCCCGCACGTCCACGCCTCCGGCAGTCACGATGGCTTCATCCACCGGGCGCCGGGCAAACAACCGGACGGTGAAACTCTTGATCGTATCGTGCAGCGCGAGCCGCTGCTCACGGCGGATGCTGTTCACCTTGAGCCGCGCCGGAATGCCAGAGCGCTCGATCACGACCGGGATGAGCTTCTGCGGCAGCAGGGCGTCAAGAGCGTTCGTAAAATCGCGGTTGATGTTCTCGGAAAAATCCCGCAGCAGCCGCTCGTCAAGCTTTTCCGGTGTGAGTCCCGGTTTGAGATCGATCTCCATCCGGCAGGAGGAAACATCCTCCGGCAGATGGGCGCTTGCCGAGAGCACCAGCGGGCCCGATACACCGAAATGCGTAAAGAGCATTTCGCCCTGCTCGCGGTACAATACCTTATCGCCGCAATAAAGTGTCAGGCCGACATTACGCAGCGAAAGCCCCTGCATCCGCGCACAATCAGCCTCCGCTTCGAGCGGCACGAGCGAAGCGCGCGTCGGAACGACTGTATGACCAAGTTTTGCAGCCATGCGGTATCCGTCGCCGGTGGAGCCGGTCGCCGGGTACGATAAGCCGCCGGTGCATAAAACAATCGCGCGGCAGGGGTATTCTCCCCTGTCCGTCACCGCAGCGGCAACGTGTCCGTCCGATGTCCGGATATCCATAAGCCGTTCCCGGACAAAGCGCACGCCTACACTTTTCGCCAAACGTTCGAGCGTGTCGGCAATGTCGTTGGCATTGTCGGAAACGGGAAACACACGCTCGCCGCGCTCGGTTTTGAGCGGCACACCCGCTTCCTCAAAAAAGTCCTTCACCGCTTCCGGCGGGAAGGCATAGAGCGAGCTTTTGAGAAACCGCGCATTGGTACACACCTTTTGCAGGAATTCCTGCGGCGCACTATCGTTCGTAACATTGCAGCGTCCCTTTCCGGTAATGCGAAGCTTCTTTCCCGTTTTTCCGTTCGGTTCGAGCACCGTTACCGAAAGACCGCGCCGCGCTGCCGTAATCGCCGTCATGAGTCCGGCGGCTCCAGCGCCGGCAATTATCACATCAGTCATTGAGATTTTCATACACCTCATATTCGCTCCAGATGCCCTCCAGCCGTCGGAACGTGTCGGAGAGGTTCTCCGGACGCTGGTAGCCGATGGCAACAATGAGCGCATTGATAAGGCTCATCGGCGCGACGAGAGAGTCGAGGAACGAGACCATATCGCTCTTGGCGAAGAGATTGATGTCCGCCACGCCGACAAACGGCGAGGACTGTCCGTCGGTAATGCCGATCGCTGTTGCTCCGGTGGATTTGGCAAACTGCATTGCCTTGATCGTGCGCGAAGAGTAGCGCGGGTAGCTGATGCCGATGAATACGTCTCCCTCGTGGATGCGGAACACCTGCTCATAGACCTCGCTCACCGACGTATCGTGGATCAGGCGGACGTTATCAAGCAGCAGGTTGAGATAGAACCCAAGGAAGCTCGCAAGGGACGTGGACGAGCGCATGCCAACAATGTAGATCGTCTTGGCTTTCAAAATCTCATCGACGGCGCGGTTGAAATCTTCCTTACTCACCTCGTCGATCGTGCTGCGCAGCTTGTCCATATCGGCAGAGAGAACGGCATCGAGAATGTTGCCGCGGTCGATCTGCTCCTTGGCGACCTCAATGCGCTGCACCGCCGTAAGCCGGTTTCGGATCATCTCCTGCATGGCGCGGCGCATACCGGGGTAGCCATCGTACCCAAGTTCCGTGGCAAAACGAACGACCGTCGATTCCGACACGCCAACCGTCTGTCCCAACTTCCCTGCCGTCATAAAGGCGGCTTTGTCGTAGTTTTCTGAAATGTACCGGCAGATCATCCGCTGCCCCTTGGAAAACTTATGATTCTCTTTATTGATAAGCGCCAGAATATCGCGTTCCATGGCAGATACCTCATTGATGCATTACAAAAAATCTCCCGGATAATATCCGGGAGATTCATTTTAGACCTATTTTCCTGCAAATGCAAGCCTAATTTGCAATTTCAGCCGTTAAATCCTGCAAAACAGAGATTTCATTCCAGACTTTGCAAGTATTCCAGCTCTTTAGCTGTCAAATACCGCCATTGACCGGCGGGAAGA
>CAVIVK010000202.1:0-2750 GCA_963645975.1 Bifidobacteriaceae bacterium
CCCGGCCCCTGGCCGTAGCCCATCGGGAGGAGCAGCCCGGAGGCATAAAAGCTGCGAATGGCGTAATAGAGCCCGATCGTCACGAGCAGACCGAGCACCGCCTGCAAAAGATATCCGTTTACGACCGTAACGCCGGTGTCAAACGCACCCGTGCGGGAGCGGCCATCCGTTTTCTTCTCGGTGCTGCGCAGCGCGAGCGCGGCAAAGCCGAGACCGAGTCCGTGGTATGTGAGGATCTCCAGCGTGCCGGTCGAAAAGAGCGGGTGGTGGAAGCCCCAGCGGGCGATGGCGTTCGCAAGCAGCAGCAGAAATCCGCCGAGCACGGAGCTCGGGATCAGCGCCTTGCGGATAAACGGGCAGACCCGGCGGAGCACGTTCGCCGCGATCATCGCCGCGAACAGCAGCGAGAGCGTCAGCACAAAGCTCCATACGTCGGCATCCCAGAGATTCATTCCGGTCGTCATTGGTTTTCCTCCCTCGTCTCGATGTGCCGGTTCAGGCTGTGCAGGACCTTTTCAAAGGTTTTCAATTCGTCTTCGGAATAGTCCGCGCGCAGCGCGTCCACGGCGTCGTCGATGAAGCGCGTGGAATTGCCGTAATACTTGTAAAACCGCTCGCCGACCGTAATGCGGCACTCGCGCTTGTCGTCCTCCGACGTCGTTTTGCACACATACCCTTTCGCCACAAGGTTGTTGACCTTATAGGTGGCGTTCGGCTGAGAAATGCCGAGCGTTTCGGCCAGCTGCGTGATCGTAGGGCTGCCGAGCAGATAGATCACGTCCACGGCGTAGGCCTCCGTGGCGGAGAGCGAACCGCTCTTCTCCCGGATGCGCCCGAACATCGCCCGGTACGTCATCAGGCGCGACTTTTTGTAAAGCTCCAGTATCTCCTGCGAAAGCATACTCTTACCCCGCAAATGTAAAGATTATATAAATTTCATGATATATCTTTTTCCTTTGCGTGTCAATTCCTTTCGGGGCCGAGAACTTTCCAAAGTGGGGTCAGCCCGGCGTATGTGCGCGGCGGTACTCGCCGGGCGATACGCCGTAGCACTCGCGGAAGGCCGAGGTGAACCGGCTCTGGCTCTCGTAGCCGACGGCGCGGGCGATCGCGCCGATGTCGTCCTGCGTTTTGAGCAGGAGGGAGGCCGCCCGCTCCATGCGGTGCGCTTTCATGTGCGCGGCGAGGGACGTGCCGTACACCTTTTTGAAAACGGCCTTGAGCGTCGTCGTATTCATCAGAAATTCGCGCGAGAGCTCTTCGATTGTAAGCCGCTCGGAGAGATGCTCGATCATATAGTCGTGAACGTTTCGGATGATCTGCTCCTGCGATGCGCTCCGGTCGACGCTCTTTTCCGGGCAGGCGATCTCCATCACCTGCTCCACGATCTCGTGCAGCAGCTGCCCCTGCACGGTGTCGGGTGCGCGGTAATAGACCTCCTTGCCGTCGCGCCGGCTCTCTAAAAGTCCGCTTTCGGCGAGCGAGCGCAGATGGTGCGATACGGCGGGACTGGACATATCGAGCATCGCGGCGATGTTGATGACGCACTCCTCCCGGTGGCTGAGCAGCCAGAAGATGCGCACGCGCGTTGGATCGCCGAGCGAGCGGAAAAGCTCCGCCACGGCGGCAAAACGCGCATCGTCCGAAAGGACGCGGCGCACCTCGTCATCGTGCGGGTGCGCGCCGTGGTCGTGGGGCAGGGAAAACTCCGGCATGGCGTTTCTCCTTTTCGGAAATTTCGTTTGCCCATTCGGAAGCAGAGCGTCCAAACGGGTTGTTTTTTCGGAACAAAGTCAGTATACTGCGCTTGTAACGATTAAGCAAGCATTTAATTGTTTGCACTTAAAATGACAGAAAGGGAGATACATACCATGAAAAAGACCTACAAGATCGAAGTCGACTGCGCCAACTGCGCCAACCTGATGGAGGACGCCACCAAGAAGACCGAGGGCGTCGCGGACGCCGTTGTAAACTTTATGACGCAGAAGATGACCGTGGAGTTTGCCGAGGGCAGCGATCCCAAGACCGTCATGCAGAGCGTGCTGAAGGCCTGCAAGAAGGTCGAGCCCGACTGCGAGATCGAGCTCTGATCCTCCGCCGCATCCGGCGGCACATTTTCCGAACAGGAGGCGTAAAGCCATGACAAAGAAACAGAAAAAGATGCTCTGGCGGATCGTCATTACCGCCGTGATGCTCATTGCGCTGCACTTTATCCCCATCACCGGCATCCCGCAGCTTATTGCGTACCTCGCGGCCTACGCCGTGATCGGCTACGACATCCTGCGCAAGGCCGGGAAGGGCATTGCAAACGGCCAGCCGTTCGACGAAAACTTCCTTATGGCGCTTGCTACGCTCGGCGCGTTCTTCCTTGCCATCTGGACGAAGAGCGGCGACTATGTCGAAGGTATTGCCGTTATGCTGTTCTACCAGATCGGCGAGCTGTTCCAGAGCTACGCCGTCGGCAAGAGCCGCCGCAACATCTCCGCGCTCATGGACATCCGCCCGGACTATGCGAACATCGAAACGGACGGCAAGCTCGAGCAGGTCGATCCCGACGAAGTCGCCGTCGGCAGCGTGATCGTCGTACAGCCTGGCGAGAAGGTGCCGCTTGACGGCGTCATCGTCGAGGGCGAGGCAAGCCTCAACACGAGCGCGCTCACCGGCGAGAGCATGCCGCGCGACGTAAAGACCGGCGACGAGATCATCAGCGGCTGCATCAACATGAACGGCGTGCTGAAGATCCGCACGAC
>CAVIVK010000203.1:0-4404 GCA_963645975.1 Bifidobacteriaceae bacterium
CTCGTCCAGACGCCGGATGCGCGCCGCTGCCGAGGCTCCGCCGGCTACCCCGCCGGCAATTACGATTTTCTTGCTCATAACAATAAATCCTTTCCGATGCATCCTTGGTTTTACGGTAAATTGGTCGTGTGGTCTGATGGTCAACATCATTATAGCCGTTTGTGCCGCCTTGTCAACCGGCTTTCCGACAGAAAGCGGAGCGGAGTAAACCGACACAGAATAAGGAAAACAGACAAAGAACACCGGCGTTATACTATTTAATATTTATACAAAAAGGATAACAAACAAAACGAAGCGATACAATTTGTGAAAAAAGCAGAATAAAAAAACGCCAGTTGACTTATGCTGCGGCCGCTGGTAATATGACACCGTGGTCTGACGATTCGACAGACGAAAACACGCGGCAGAACGAAAGGAGTGAGCAATCGCTTTATGCGACTGGAAGGGAAAAAGGCCATCATCACTGGCGGTGCCGGAGGGTTTGGCCGGGAGACGGCGCTGCGCTTTGTGAAAGAGGGCGCGGAGGTCACGTTGTTTGACATGAATCTCGAAGGCGCGAGGAGCGTCGCGGCGGAGATCGAAGCGCTCGGCGGCGTTTGCCACGCCGTGGCAATGGACGTGACGAGCGAGGACGATGTGAAGTCTGCGGTTGCGTTTGCCCTGGAGAAGATGGGCGCGATCGACATTCTCATCAACTGCGCGGGTTTTGGCCGCAGCGCGGATATTCAGGATGTAACGCTTGAAATGTGGCAGCGCTCCATGGAGGTCAACGCCACCGGTATTTTCCTTTGCTGCCGGGAAGTGATTCCGCATATGATCGAGCGGCAGTACGGCAAAATCGTAAACATCGCTTCCATCTGCGCGCAGACCGGCCGAAAGGTGGCCGTGGACTACGCCGCATCGAAAAGCGCAATCGTCGGCATCACCCGCGCGCTGGCGCTGCAGGTGGCGAAGGACGGCATCAATGTAAACGCCATTGCCCCCGGTCCTGTTGCCACGCCGCTTTTCAAGAAAAACTATACCCACGAGAGGATGCTCGAGCTGATGAGCACCATTCCGTATAAGCGCCTGGGAACGACGATGGACATTGCGAATCTCTTTTTGTTCCTTGCCAGCGACGAGAGCGAATGGATCACCGGCGAATGCGTTTCCATCAACGGCGGCGCGTTTATGGGCTGATAAAACCGGCTGTATGTTTGCACAGCAAACAAAAAAATACATGGAGGATTCATCATGAAAAAGGCACTCGCATTCCTGCTGGCTGCGGTTATGGTCTTTGCCCTGGCGGCCTGCGGATCTACCACCACCCCTCCGGCGACGGAGACCCCGGCGAATACGACTACCGAAACCAACGGTTCTACCGGCGAAGCGACGTTTGAGAAAATGACACTCAATGTCGGCCACAGCGTTTCCACCGACCACGGCTATCATCAGGGCCTGGTTGAGTTCAAGCGCATCGTGGAAGAGAAGACCGGCGGCACCGTCACCGTTGAGATCCATCCTTCCTCTTCTCTCGGCTCCGAGCGCGAGATGATCGAGGCTTTGCAGCTCGGCACGCTCGATATGTGCCTTGCCGCGACGTCCCAGCTGACCAGCTTTGTTCCCGAATATCAGGTGTTTGACCTGCCCTACATCTTCACCAGCCGCCAGCAGGCGTGGGATACGCTCGACGGCGATCTCGGCGTTGAGATGCTCGGCATGCTCGAGAGCAAGGGCGTCGTCGGTCTGAGCTACTTCGAAGTCGGCTTCCGCAACTTCACCAACAACAAGGAGCCCATCGTCACGCCGGAAAACATCGCCGGTAAAAAGTTCCGCACCATGGAGACCCCGGTGCATGTGGCTGCCATCGGCTACTGGGGCGGCAACGCGACCTCCATGCCCATCGGCGAAGTTTACACCGCGCTGCAGACCGGCACGATCGACGGCCAGGAGAACCCCCTGTCCATCATTCTCACCCAGAAGCTGTACGAGGTGCAGAAGTACATCTCCATCTCCGAGCACTTCTACACCGGCACCCCGCTGCTCGTCGGCAAGTCCGTTTGGGATAAGATGAGTCCGGAACTGCAGGCGATCGTTGCCGAGGCTGCCTGCGCCGGCCGCGATGTCTGCCGCCAGACCAACGTTGCTGCGGAAGAAGCCGCGATCTCCGTCTTTAAGGACGCCGGCTGCGAGATCAACGATGCGGACAAGGACGCCTTCAAGGCTACGTCCGGCGCCATTTACGAAATGTTCGCCGACGAGATCGGTCAGGATCTGATCGATAAGTTCGTTGCCGCTGCGGAAAACTACGCCGGCTAAGCAACAAAGAAAGCCTATCCGGGAGGGTACGCTCTCCCGGATACGCATATTTCCTATCGGTTGCTGTGCAGACATGACGCTCAAATTGGAGGCTGTAGCTTATGGTAAAAAAGATCGATAAGATTTTGCGAACCATTGAGAAATACATGATCGAGATACTGTTTCTCGCCATGATCCTCGTGGTTCTGGCCGCTGTCTTTAACCGCTTGACGGTGAACCGGCAGATGGCCTGGTCCGACGAATTTTCCCGCTATACGTTTATTTGGATGGCATTTATCGCCGCAGCATATGCGTCCGGTGACAAGGCGCATATCGGCGTTACGGCGCTTCTCGATATTCTTCCCAAGAAAGTCCAGCATGTGATGGAGCTCATTCTCTATCTCCTGTGCCTCGCGTTCAGTCTGGCGATTTTCGTATTCTCCATCCACATCATGAAAACGCAGATCGCGTTTGGCCAGCTCTCGCCGTCTATGCGTCTGCCGATGCAGTATGCGTATCTCGGCATGACGATCGGCTGCGGCTTTATGGCGATCCACTATGTTCTGCATATCATCAACTACTTTACTGCGCCCCGCGCGCTGAAAGCGAAGGAGGACACCGAAGCATGAATATTCTGATTCTTTTGGGCGTCTTTCTTGTTCTCGTAATGATCGGCCTGCCAATCGCGTACTGCACAGGTCTCGCCGCCGTGGCGTCGCTCATTTTCGCCGGTACGCCTCTGACCGCTGCCGCGCAGCGCGTTTTCGCCGCGGCCGACTCGTTTACGTATCTTGCCATTCCATTTTTCATGCTCTCCGGCAAGCTGATGGAGCACGGCGGCATCTCCCGCCGCATGATCAAATTGGCGGAAGTTCTCGTCGGCTACGTGGCCGGCGGCCTGGGCGTCGTCTCCACGCTCGCGTGCATGTTCTTCGGCGCAGTCTGCGGTTCCTCTACCGGCACGGTCGCCGCCATCGGCTCGATCATGATGCCGTCTATGGAGGAGAATAAATATAACCGCGGCTTTGCCGGCGCTATCATCTCCGTGGCCGGTTCTCTCGGCATTCTGATCCCGCCGAGCATCCCCATGATCATTTACGCCGTTTCGCAGGGCGTGTCTGTGGCGGATCTCTTTACTGCCGGCATCGAGGTCGGCATCATTTCCGGTGTCGCTCTGATAATCTACATTATCCTCAAATCCAAGAAGTGCGGTTACGTCGGCACGGATCACCGTCCCACGCTCAAGGAAGTCTGGATCGCTTTCAAGGACGCGCTCCTTGCGCTTCTCATGCCGGTCATCATCCTCGGCGGCATTTATGGCGGCATCTTCACCCCGACCGAGGCCGCGGCAGTTGCGTGCCTTTATGCATTCTTCGTCGGCTGCTTTGTGTATAAGCAGTTCTCGATCAAGGATTTCCCGAAGATCCTGCTTGAGGCCGGAAAGAACACCGCCACCGTCATGTTCATCATCGTGACGAGCGCGCTCTTCGGCTGGCAGCTCACCATTCTGCAGATCCCGCAGACGCTCGCCACCGGCATTCTCTCCATCACCACCAACAAGTTCCTCATCATCTGCATCATGCTCCTCTTCCTGGTGTTCATCGGCATGCTGATGGAGGGCAACGCTTACCTCATCATCCTCTCCCCGCTGCTCGCCCCCATTGCGTCGGCGCTCGGCATCAATCTGGTGCAGTTTGGCCTCATCATGGTCGTCTCCATCTGCGTCGGCACCATAACGCCGCCCATGGGACTCAACATGTTCTGCATCTGCGGCATTTATCCGGTCAAGATCGAGGAGATCATCAAGAATATTGTCCCCTTTGTTCTTATCATGGTCGGCGTGCTGTTCCTGGTCGCGTTCGTTCCTGCCGCGTCCATGCTGTTCCTTTAATTCTTTATCTCACATAGGAGGAAATATATCATGGCAATGAATATCGAAAACCATGTCGTCGTTATTTCCGGCGGCGGCGGTGACATCGGCAGCACCATTGTAAAAGGCTTTGTGGAAGAGAAGTGCCGCATCGTTCTCTGCGATGTGAACATCGACGCGGCCAACGCCGTGAAGGAGCGCTTCCCCGAGGCCGAGATCGAGACCTGCAAGGTCGACATCACCGATGAGACCTCCGT
>CAVIVK010000203.1:4414-7172 GCA_963645975.1 Bifidobacteriaceae bacterium
GGAGAACGTGATGAAAAAGTACGGCCATATCGACTCGCTGCTGAATGTTGCCGGCATTCTCTGCCGCAAGTCAGTATTTGAAACCGAAAAGAGCGATTTTGAAAAGTCCATGGCCGTGAACGTGTATGGCGCATTTCTGCTCGCCAAGGCGTTCATCCCGCATCTGAAGGCCAGCCCCACCGGCGGCAGCATCATTAACATCAGCAGCCTGAATGGCTCGGCCGCCGCGGAAAACCGTGTGGTTTACGGCGCGACGAAGGCCGCTCTCGACATGGTTTCCAAGTCTCTGGCGCTGGAGCTCGGTGAGTTTGGCATCACGGTCAACTCCATCGCCCCCGGCGTTGTGGACAGCAAAATGTGCCGTGTCCGCCTAAACACCGAAGAGAAGGTGCACGCGTTTGAGCGCTACATTCCCCTCAACCGCCTGACCACTCCGGAAGACGTCGCCGGAACGTGCCTGTTCCTTGCCTCCCCGCTGGCCAGAGGCATCACGGGCGCCGTTATCCTCGTTGACGGCGGCATTATCGCGAGACAGGCTCTGCCTCGCTGAAAAGAGAAAGGGATTGGACATGGAAAATCTGGAAAGCGTAAAAAAGGTTGCCTATGAACTGGCAAACCTCTATGAACAGAAGTACGGCTGCTGCTCGCAGTGCGTTCTCGCGGCAATAAAGAATACCATTGGCTCGGACAAGATCAGCGACAACACCTTCAAGGCCTCCACCGGCCTCGGCGCCGGCATCGGCGGCACGGGCTATGCCTGCGGCGCGCTCACCGGCGGCGTCATGGCAATCAGCTGCTTTGTCGGCCGCGAGTTTGAAAATCTCCCCGACCCGGAAGGCGTCCGCTTCACCACCTTCAAGCTCTCCCGCAAGCTTGCGCGGCGGTTTGAGGAAGAATACGGCGAAAACGGCGGCGACTGCAGCGCTGTGCAAACGAAGCTCATGGGCCGCTCCTACGACATTCTCAACGGCGAGCGTGATGAGTTCATCGCCAACGGCGGGCACTCCACGGTATGCCCCGTCGTCTGCGGCAAAGCAGCCATGTGGGTCATCGACATTCTGGCCGAAGAAGGACTGATTTAAGAAGCAAGAGCTTTTTCACCTGCCTCCTCTTTTCCCTCGGCACCCCAAGATATGATAAACCGTATCTTGGGGATTTTTATGTTGACGGCCGCGTAAATCACACTTTATTTTTCCAGAACAATCCATTATAATTGTTGCTGTACCAACCTTTTTGGGGAGATCGCCATGTTTGAAAATATGACGCCGCAGATTATCAACAAAAAATCGGTTCCCGAGCTGATTTATAATCAAATCATCGATTCCATAAAAAACGGCACGCTGAATCCCGGAGATCTTTTGCCGACGGAAAGCGATTTCGTGGAGCAGTTCCACGTGGGAAGAACCTCCGTCCGCGAAGCGATGGCGGCGCTGGAGTATCTCAACGTGATCGTGGCGCAGAACGGCCGCTACTACGTGAACGAAAATGTGCAGGATTTCTTCAAGAAGAAGCTTTTGTATCATTACGGCATCGGCGATAAATACCGCAGCGATGTGTTTTCCATCCGCCGGATGCTGGAAACGCAGTATGCCACGCTTGCCGCACAGCGCGCCACGACCAACGATCTCAAATATATGTACCAGATTCTGACCTCCATCAGCGCCAGACTGCGCACCGGCAGAGATATGCCGGAGGAGGACAGCACGCGGGAGCTTTTCATCGATTTCCACCGCGCGCTCGCGGCTGCTACGCAGAACAACCTTCTCGTTATGCTCTTCGACCGGTTTCGTGATCTGATGTTCTTCGTAATGGATGATGTTGCCATTTCCCACGCGGAGTATCAGAAGATGTTCCAGATTGCGAAAAAGCTTGTCCGGCAGATCGACGAGCGCGATTGTCTGAAAGCAATCGCGACCATGAAAGAATATCTGGACACCGTGCAGCCCATCTATCTGCGCGCGGAAAAGGAGTAAGCCATGTTCAAACCGATTGAAAAAGACTCTGTTCCGGTGCAGATCGTGAATTACTTTCTGGATGCCATCGCGTCCGGAGAACTGCATAACGAAGAGCAGATCCCGCCGGAAAGGGCGCTGTGCGAAAAGCTCGGCGTCGGCCGGAGCACGCTTCGGGAGGCGCTGCGCATTTTGGAAATGATGGGCGTCGTGGAGAAGCGTTCGGACGGCACGTATATCCATCTTCAGAGCAAAAATATTATCAAGGAAGCCATCGCCATCGACTTTGCCGTCGGCGTGACGAACTATTCCGAGCTGATCGAGCTGCGAAACTTTCTGGAGGTTGAATCCATTGTCAACGCGGCAAAAAATCGGACGGAAGAGGATCTTGTCATATTGAAAGACCTGTGCGGCAAAATGAAGGACAGCCTGACCGATGTGCAGCGCTACGCGGAATACAGCACGGAATTTCATTTTGCCATTGCCCGAAGCACGCAGAATGAGTTCTTTGCAGAGATTTTTGAAGCGATCCGCCTTCTGATGTACGATTACCAGAAGAACAACATGCGAACCGAGGGCGAGATCTATAAATCCTACTCGGATCACTTGGAGCTTCTGGAGGCAATCCGCGAACAGGACCCGGAAAAGGCCGAGGATCTGATGCGGCGGCATTTGGACTATACCAAAGACCTGTACGAACGTCGCAGCATTTACGAAGCCGAATAACCGCCAACCGAAAAAGGGAGGGCAGCCGCGAGCGCGGTTTGCCCTCCCTTTCCCTGTTGCTCTGTCGAAAAATGTCGAAC
>CAVIVK010000204.1:0-8161 GCA_963645975.1 Bifidobacteriaceae bacterium
CGGCAGATTTACGGTGGCGTTGTAGTCCATAGCTGTGCAATTCTCTCCATTCGCGGACAAAGCGGGGCTACAAAAGCCCCGCCTTGTTATATTTTTCTTTGGTGAATCCGTTAAAATTTGATCTCCGGGGCGTCCTCGTCGGAAGCTTCGGGAGTCTGGTAAACGGCGTTTTCGAACGCCTTGACGTAGTCCTGCTCGTCCTCGGCGGCGTCCGGGTAGAGAGGGGATTCCTCCTCGGCTTCCGGCGCGGCTTCCGGCTCTTCGGCGGGAAGGACTTCCTCCTCGGCGGTCTCGACTTCGGGCTCGGCCTCTTCCACGGGGGCGGCGATCGCTTTCTTCGCGGCGGGGGCGGGCGTCACAACAGCGCCGGTGAGGTCGGCGTCGGCGAGCGTGGAGAGGAAGGTCTGTTCGCGGTCGAGCAGCATGCGGACTTTCTGAATGTATTCCGCGGCAGCGGCCTGGGCTTTCTGGTAGCGCAGCTCCTCGGCCTTGCGGTTGGCTTCGATCGCGCCGATGGTGCGGTCGGATTCGGCCTTGGCGGCGGCGACGATCTCGTCGGCTTCCTTCTGCGCCGAGGCAACGAGGGCTTCCGCCTTGGCGCGGGCGTCCTCTTCAATGTTTTTGGCGAGCTTCTGCGCGGAGACGAGCGCCATGTTCATGGCCTCCTCCGAACCCTGATACTCGCGGATCTTGTCGGCAAGATATTTCATCTTCGCGTTGAGCGTGGCGATCTCCTTCTGGGAGGCGGCGGCGTCGTTGGCGAGTTCATCGAGAAAATCGTCGACCTCGTCCATGGCGTACCCGCCGATGCGGGCCTTCTCAAAACATTTTTCGCGGATGTCCTGGGCAGTGATCATATCTTTCTACTCCTTTCCGGATTCTGCTTTCTATCCGTCAGCGCCGTGAGGCGCGGAAACGCAAAATTAAAAGTATTTTTCCTTGGACTCAACGGCGTCGCCGCTGTCGCCCATGAAGTCCATCCCGGCGGGGGTGATGATGTAGGTGCTGCCGGAGACCTTTTTGACCTTTCCGCCGAGCGCATAGGTAACGCCCGAGAGGAAGTCGAGCATCCGGCGGGTCAGCTCCTTGGGTGCGGTTTCCAAATTGAGCACGATCGCGTTGCGCTCGGCAATGCGGTCGGCAATGTCCGCGGCCTGCTCAAACCGGTCGGGGTGCACAAGCAGCAGCTTCGGCTGCGCGCCGCCCGGCTGGCGGGAAGGCGCGGCATAGCTTGGCTGACTGTAGGGATCGGGTGCGTAACCCTGCCGGGCATAGGGATCGGGGGCATAGCCCTGCGGCGCATAACCCTGCTGGGCATAGCCGTAGTCCTGCGCGTAGGGATCGGCAGATTGCTGCTGCCGAGCGGCGCGCTGGTTGGAGAAAACATACGGCCGGCGGGTCGGCTGCACGGGCTCGGCGCTGCGCGGCGCTTCGGCATAGGAAGCGTAGGAGCGCGCGTCTGCCGCGCGGCCCGGTGCGCGAACCGGCTCGGCGAGATCTTCCTCGAGATAGTCCTCGTCGTCGTAGGGTTTCGTCAGTTTTTTCAGCTCATCCAATAGTCCCATACGGGGGCGCCTCCTGCAAATCGTAATTCCGGGGGCCGAACAGCGCCGTTCCCAGACGGACGATGGTCGCGCCGCAGCGCACGGCTTCCTCGTAGTCACCGCTCATACCCATCGACAGCTCAGCCATTGATACATTATCGTATGTTTTCCGGCGGATGTCAACAAAAAGCTCGTACATTCGTCGGAAATACCAACGATTTTCTTCTCCGGTGCTCACGGCGGGCGGGATCGTCATCAGTCCCTTCACGTGAAGGCCGGGGCAGAGCGCAGCGTGGGCGAGAAGCGTCTCGAGTCCGTCCGGCGAAACGCCGCTTTTGGACGCCTCGCCGCCGATGTTCACCTCGAGCAGCACGTCCTGCACGATGCCGAGCGACTGTGCGCGGCGCGAGATCGCGTCCATCAGCTCCGCGGAATCGACCGAATGGATCAGCTCCACCGCGCCGACGAGGTATTTCACCTTGTTCTTCTGCAAATGCCCTATAAAATGGACGCAGCAGGACGCGTATGCGTTCACCGCGTTTTTGGAAAGAAACTCCTGCACGCGGTTTTCCGCGCAGATATCCACCCCGGCGCGGATCGCCTCCTGCACGGCCTCCGGGCCGTTCATCTTCGTTGCGGCGAGCAGCCGCACCTCGCTGCCGGAGCGTCCCACGCTCTCCGCGGCGGCGTTGATCTTCTGCCGGGCCATGTGTACGTTTTCGGTGATGCTCATATCTTTCTATCCTCCCGAAAGGTTTTTAAAAGGAAATTACGGGTATTTTTATGGTAAGGCGGCCTCCGCCGCCGGGAAAAGCAATACCGTCATGCCGCCGCGCAGCATGGGCGAGGCGACGAGCGCGAAGCCGTTTCGCCGCGCGAGGACCGTGACCGGGACGTATTCGCGCACCGGGCCGGACACACGGCATACCCCGTCGCCGTCCTCGCCCGATGTGATGGCCGATTCCGGAACCGAGAAGCCCCGCCATTCGGCCAGAAGCACGGTGAGCGTGCACTCGCCCAGCGTCAAAACGCTCTCGAGGTGCGTGTTGCAGGAAAATACCGCTGCGCCGGCGTCCGTTATCTGAACATTGGCAGTAACGCGCGTCCCGTCCGGCAAAAGGAGATCCGCGCGGTCATCGCCGGAGAGGCGCGGCAGCGTCTTTTCGTTGAGCGGCGCGGTAAAGCTCCAGCCGCCGCCGGAGGTGATGGACATCGTCCCGTCTGTCTCGGCGGTAAAATATCCGGCGCACGGCGCACGGACGATCGCCTCCTCCGCCCCGGAGGAAACGAGTGATTCCTCCTCCTGCCGAAGCGCGTTGCCGTTCGTTGCGGCGTAGCCGAGCGCGCGCCGCGCCTCCGGCAGAGCGGTGCCGAGCGCGGAAAAGTCCCGCCGGGCGAGCGCGGCAGAGAGCGCTCGCACAGCTTGTCCGCCCGGCAGGCAGAGCGTGCCGGGCGAGAGCTCCGCGCGCACGCGCAAAAGGAGCGAAGCGCGGAAATATGCCGCGCCGTCCCCACTCACGAGCGCAACCGGCTCTCCGGCTGCCACACGCTCTCCCTCCGATGCGAGAGGGACGAAGCGCCCCTCCGGCGCGATGAGGATTGTCTCCTCGCGCCGGACGATGCCCTCGAGCGGCAGCGTGTCCTGCCAGAGCGCGGCGGTACACACCGCCGTCGGCGCCTCCTCGGCGCGCTCGGTGAAAAAGAGCAGAGCATACGCCGCCGCTGCAAGCAGCAGCACAATTCCGGGGAGGAGCAGCGGCAGCTCCGCGCGCTTCACGCGCTCTTATGTATTCGCGCCGCCGGTCATGTCGACCGACTGCGACGGGACGAGCGTGGAGATGGCGTGTTTATAGATGAGCTGCTGCTTCCCGTCGGTTTCCAGCACGACGGTGAAGCTGTCGAAGCCTCGCACGATGCCGCGCATCTGAAAGCCGTTCATAAGAAAGAGCGTCACGCTCTGTCTGTCTTTGCGGGTCTGGTTGAGGAAAAGGTCCTGCAGATTCTGTGTTTTTTGCATGATAAAAGCTCCCTTTCGCCGGGGTCTCCGGCCTTGTGATAAGTATTCACACGCTTTGGCGTGTGTCCTCTTATTGTAAAGAGAGCTGTGCGAAAAGCCGGTCGAAGCGTGTCGGCACGCTTTTCGGCGCTTGCGCTATTTTCCGAGCACCGCGGCGAGAAGATCGGCCTCCGCCGGGTATTCCTCCCGCGGCAGCCAGATGAGCTCCTTATCGCGCCGCAGCCAGGTGAGCTGGCGCTTGGCGTAGCGGCAGGATTCGCGCTTGACGGTTTCGACGGCGTCCTCGCGGGAACATTCGCCGCGGATCGCCGCGGCGATCTCCTTATAGCCGATGGCCTGCATCGCGGTGCAGGAATCCGAAAGCCCGGCATCCAACAGATGCTCGACTTCCTCAAAAAGCCCCGCGGCGACCATCTCGTCCACCCGCTGCCGGATGCGCGCGTAGAGCGTTTCCCGATCGTTCCACGTGAGCGCAAAGCGGCGGGAAGCGTACCGCGGCGGGAGTGCTTTCGTCCGCTCGTCGTGCGCGGTGATCGTCTCGCCGGTGAGCGTGTATATCTCCATCGCGCGCACGAGCCGCTTCTTATCGCCCGGCGCGAGCTTTTCCGCCCGGTCGGGATCGACCAGCCGCAGCTTTTCCCGGAACGCCGCACCGCCGAGCGCATCGTACTCCGCGCTGAGCGCTTCGCGCACGCCGGAATCTCCGGGCGCGGCGGAAAAATCCCGCCCGGAGAGGAGCGATTCAATATAAAGCCCCGTCCCGCCGACGATGACAGGCGTTTTGCCCGCGGCGAGCAGCGCATCGCAGCACGCCGCCGCGCTCTCAACCCAGCGGCTGACGCTGTAGTCTTCGCCGGGATCGGCCACGTCGATCATGTGGTGACGGACGCCGCGCATCTCCTCACGCGTCGGCTTGGCGGAGCCTATATCCATGCCGCGGTAGAGCTGCATCGAGTCCGCGCTCACAACATCGGTGCCGAGCGCGAGCGCGAGGCTCACGCCGAGCGACGTTTTGCCCGAAGCCGTAGGCCCTGTGATGACAATGACTGTACGATTGTTCATAGACAAAATTTTACACCTCTGCTATAATCCTTAGCATCGTGTTAACTCTATGTGAACTATTTCGGAAAAGGAGCCGTAAATGCCAATGAAGATCCGTATATCCGCCGACAGCACGTGCGATCTTACGAACGAGCTGATCGAGCAGTACGACGTGAAGATCACGCCGCTGTATATCCTCATGGACGACCGGGCGCTGCGCGACGGGATCGAGTGCACGCGCGAGGACATTTTCGCGTACACGGGCCGCACGGGCAAGCTCTGCGGCACGGCGGCGGTGTCCATTGCCGATTATCTCGATTTCTTCGGCGAAGAACTCAAGACCCACGACCAGATCGTGCACTTCACGATCTCCTCGGACATGTCTGCGTGCTTCCAGAACGCGTGCGATGCCGCGCGGGAATTCCCCGGGCGCGTGTTTGTGGTCGATTCCCGCAATCTCTCCACCGGCATCGGCCATCTCGTGATCGACGGCGCGCTGCTCGCCCGCGAGGGCAAGTCCGGCGAGGAGATCAAAGCCATCCTCGACGAGCGCCGGGAAAAGCTGAACGTCAGCTTCGTGATCGACACGCTTGAATACCTGCGCAAGGGCGGCCGCTGCTCGACCGTTGCGGCGCTCGGCGCGAATCTTTTGAAGCTCAAGCCCTGCATCGAGGTGCACGAGGGCAAGATGAGCGTGGCGAAAAAGTACCGCGGCACGCTCGCCAAGGCGATCGAGAGCTATGTGACCGACCGCATCAAGGATCACGACGATCTGGATACGAAGCGCGTTTTCATCACCGACTCCGGCGTGGATATGGAGATCGTGGAGAACGTTACGAAGCTCCTGCGCGAGTACGGCGGCTTTGAAGAGATCCACCACACGCTCGCCGGCAGCACCATCTCCGGCCATTGCGGTCCGGGGTGTCTCGGGATCCTATACTATAATAAATAATATTCAAACAAACCCCACTCCGTTGAGGGGTTTGTTTGAGGGGTTGCGGCTCGCCGCAGCGCACTCGCTACGCTCGCACGTTTGCGAGCCGAGCGGGATTTTTTCCGACGCGCATGTCGCCGGAAAAAATGATCCAAATTTATTTGCTCCTGCGGGAGCAAACTCTGCGAGCCTTTCTAAGAAGGCTGTGCGCGCCGCGAAAGCGGCGCGTTTTTTATTCCCCCAGCAGCGCCTTCCGCCGCCGGAAGTAATACACCGCGCCGGTGATATCGGCGAGCACCCACCCGATGGGGATTGCCGCCCAGATACCGGAAACGCCGAGCGTTCCGGACGTGAGATACGCGAGCGCGACGCGCGTCCCGAGCGACACGACCGTCAGCACCACGGACATTGCGGGCTTCTTCACGGCGCGGTAGAGCGCGTAGAAAAGGAAGAGGAACCCGATGCCAAAGTAAAACGGCGCAACGCACCGGAGATAGTAAACGCCCTCGCGGATGACCTCCGTGTCCGTCGCGGGGATGAATAGGCGCATGAGCGGCTCAGCGAAGAGCAGCACCACGGCGGAGATGACCGCACAGAAGCCAAGCACGAGCGCGAACGAGCGCCGGATCCCGGCGCGGATACGATCCTTTTGCTGCGCGCCGTAGTTCTGCGCGACGAACGTGGAAAAGGCGTTGCTGAAATCCTGCGCCGGCATATACGCGAACGATTCGATCTTCACCGCCGCGGCGAACGCCGCCATGACGATCTCCCCGAACGAGTTCACGAGCCCCTGGATCATCAGAATGCCGAAGTTCATCACCGACTGCTGCACGCATGTGAGCGAGGAAAGCGAGAAAATTTCGCGCAGGAGCGCGCCGTCAAAGCGAAGCTCGTCCTTTTTCGGCAGCAGGTCGCGGCAGCGCCGCAGCGTAAAAACGGCGAGCCCCAGCCCGGAGAAATACTGCGCGATCACCGTTGCCCACGCCGCGCCCGCCACGCCCCACGGGAAGACGAGCACGAACAGCAGATCGAGCGCCACGTTGCCGAGCGCCGAAATGCCGGAGAAGACGAGAGGCGTCAAACTGTTCCCTACCGAGCGCAGGAGACAGGCGAAAAAGTTATAAAGGAATGTCGCCGGAATGCCGGCGAAAATCACGGCAAGATACGTCCGCATGAGCGGCGAAACGCCCTCCGGCACCTGCAAAAGGCGCAATATGGCAGGCAGCAGCGCATAGGCGAGCGCCGTGAGGACGAGCGTACATACGCCGATGAGAGCGAACGCGTGAACGATGCTCCGCCGGAGACCGCTCTCGTCGCCGCGCCCGCGGCAGATGGAGAAAAGCGCGCCCGCGCCCATCGAAAGCCCCAGCAAGATCGACGTGAGGAAGATCATGAGCGTATACGCGCTCCCCACGGCGGCGAGCGCGTCGCGCCCGATGACGCGCGACACGATGAGCGTATCGGCAATGTTGTAAAGCTGCTGGAGAATATCCCCGGCGAGCATCGGCAGCGCGAAGAGAAGAAGCGATCGGAGAATGTTCCCCCGCGTCAGATCGCGGTACATGTCACACGATCCTCCCGAAGCGCTTGTCGAGCTCGGCGCGGGTGAATACCGTCATCACCGGGCGGCCGTGCGGACAGTGCGTCACCTCTCCGGCGAGCACCTTTTCCGCAAGAGCCAGAAGCTCCTCCCGCTCCGTGACCCAGCCGCCCTTGATCGCGGCCTTGCACGCGACCGTTGCGGCAAGGCGCTCCCACACGTCCGAGGCCGAGAGCGATTTTCCCTCCCGCAGCTTTTCCACCAGCTCCTCGAGCAGCGGCACGGCGGAGGCGGCGTCGAGCTGCGCGGGCACGGCGCGGATGAGGAACGCGGTATCGCCGAACGCGTCCAGCTCAAAGCCGAGGCGCGCGAGGAGCGCGGCGTTCGCCTCGAGAAGCGCCGCACCGTCCGGGTCGGTGTTGAACGGCTGGGGCTCCAGAAGCTCCTGCGGCATGAGGGGCTTTTCGTTCAGGCGCATTTTGTCAAAGAGGATGCGCTCGTGCGCGGCGTGCTTGTCGATGAGCAGCAGCTTGTCGCCCTGCTCGAGCAGGATGTAAACGTTCAATGCCTCGCCGATGTAGCGCACGGGCTCGGCGCGGAAGGCCTCGTCCAGCACCGTCTGCTCCGGCACGGTCTCCGCCGCCGTCTCCGGGGCGGGAATGTCCTTTTCGACCGGTGCGGCGGGTTTCGCCGGGGAGACCGGCGCTTCCGGCGCGGGGATGGGAGAGCGCGGCGCGCTCACGGACGGAATGTCCGGCGTATACGTGCGCACCGGTACGGAGACCGGCGCGGAGGAAACGGTTTTCGTCGCGGCGGGAGAAGCGGGGCGGTAGGGCGCGCTGTCGCGCACGCCGGATGTACCCGTCGGACGGGCGGGCGCGGCGGAGTATGTCTGCCGGAACGTGCCCGCGTCCATTGTGCGGAAGAAGTCCTTGCGCGGCGCGCTCGCAGCGGCCGGCGCGGGACGGGCCGGGGAGGAGACGGGCGCGGCGCTCTTCCCCTCCGGGGCGAGGGGCGCGTTGGACATCGTCTGCGGCGCGCTCTTCTGGCCGAGCGCGGCGAGCGTGCCGTAATAAACGCCGTCA
>CAVIVK010000205.1:0-3361 GCA_963645975.1 Bifidobacteriaceae bacterium
AAGGCGAACCCGTTCCGGCGGCGGACCCGTCCGGCAGCACGCTCTATGCGCTCGACGGCTCTCTTGCCGTTACGGCGAAGCTATTGGAGCTGCCGGACGGCAGCAGTATCGTTTGGGCGGGCTTTACCGCGGATGCGGTGCTGCTCTCCGGAGAAAAAGACTCCTATATTGCCGATTTCTCCGTTCCCGGCTCCATCACGGCTTCGTCCAGCGGGGATGCTATTGCAGCGGATGCGCTGCTGCCATGGAAAAACGGCGGATTTGCCGCCTTCCGGCACGAGGCCGCTGGGCAGATGGTGCTCTCGCTTTATGACGCATCGCTGAAAAAAACGGCGGAGCGCACATTCGGGAGTGACTACAGCAGCACGCTGGAAAGCCTGCAAAGCTATATCGTTCTGCCAGAGAAAAACCTTCTCGGTTTCGCTGCAGACGACAGCTATTGCCTGTATGCGGAAAATAATGGTGAGATTGAGTACTGCCTGAGCGTTTATCTGAACGATTGGGCGTGGAATGCCCGTGCTTTTGAGCAGAACGGTTTTCTCTGCATCGCCGATCGCCGGGAAGTTTTCGTATATCTGCCGGATACGCTCGAAAATACCGCATCTTTTTCGTTCTGAGTGCCCCGCTTCGGCAACATTTTCATAGGACGCCCGCTAAAATGGCGCTGTGGACAACCACAGCGCCATTTTCGTTTTGGGAGGAAAATACATTATGCAATTGGAAAGCTCCTATTCCGACGGCTGCCTTTGCATCCGATATACCGGCGATCTCGATCATCACGCGGCGCGCTCGGCGTTTCGCGAAACCGAAGCGTTCATCGACCGCTTTTTGCCGCGGCGGTGCATTCTCGATTTCTCCGGCGTTTCCTTTATGGACAGCTCCGGCATCGCCGTCGTTCTGCGCGTGAAAAAGCGGATGGAGGAGACGGACGGAGACGTTTTTCTGCTTGATCCGGCGCCGCAATGCGCGAGGGTTTTTCGCACATCCGGCATAGAACGGTTTGTAGCAATCAAATTTACGGAGGGAAAAGCCGCAAGATGAAATACGAAAATTACATAAAGCTGGAATTTCCCAGCAAAAGCTGCAACGAAGCGCTGGCACGATCCGTAGCAGGTGTGTTCGCCTCGCAGATGGATCCAACGATGGAAGAACTCGGCGACATCAAAACGGCGGTCAGCGAGGCGGTGACGAACTGTATTGTTCACGCCTATCCGGACTGCATCGGAAAAATTCTCATGCGCTGCCGTATTCTTGAAGATAACCGGCTGGAAATCGTCATCCGCGACTGGGGCCGCGGCATTGAGGATGTCGGAAAGGCGAGAAAGCCGCTGTACACGACTGGCGGCGAAGAGCGCAGCGGCATGGGCTTTACGATCATGGAGAGCTTTATGGATAAGCTTACCGTCCGTTCCACGCCGGGCGAAGGGACGAGCGTTATCATGCTCCGCACGCTCCCGCGTCGTGTCCGCGATCGCTGATGGAAAGCCGCGCACAGCTTCTCTCCCGTGCGCACTCCGGCGACCGCGATGCCGTACAGCAGATGATCGAAGAAAATACCGGTCTTATCTGGAGTGTTGCGCGCCGGTACTTTGGCCGCGGGGTAGACGCCGACGATCTTTATCAGCTTGGTTGTCTCGGTTTCCTCAAGGCAATCGAGGGGTTTGACGAGCGGTTTGGTACGCAATTTTCCACCTATGCCGTACCGAAGATTGCCGGGGAAATCCGGCGGTTTCTGCGTGACGACGGAGCCGTAAAGGTAAGCCGCGGTCTTAAGGAGCGCGCGCAGCAGATTCACTCAGCGCGCCGACGTCTGGAACAGTCGTTTGGCCGGGAACCCACGCTCTCTGAGATTGCCGCAGAATGCGGCGTCAGCGTGGAGGAGATCGCCGAGGCCGAGACCGCGGCAGCGCCGGCGGAGAGCCTGCAGCGCGAAAGCGGGGACGAGGGGTTTACGCTCGAACACGTGCTCGGCGATTACGGACAGGAGGAGCGCGTGCTGGAAAGCGTCGCGCTTCGTACTGCCATAGAGCGTCTGCCGGAGAAGGAGCAGCAGGTGATCAATCTTCGTTTTTTTCACGGCCTGACACAGAGCGATTGTGCGCGGATCCTTTCCGTATCGCAGGTGCAGGTGTCGAGGCTGGAACGGCGCGCGATGGAAAATCTGCGTGCCGTCTTGCTGTGAGCTGCGCCGCGAGGATCCAGGCCGCCGGAAGCGCCAGCCCCCACCGGCGCGTGAGTATCGCTGCCGCGAGACAGACGCCCCCGGTGCTTGCTGAAACGATCCGAACGGCCTTTGCATTCCCACAGAGCGCATAGAGAATACGTCCGCCGTCGAGCGGCTGCGCGGGGAGCAGGTTGCATACGGAAAAATACAGCGATACATCCCGGCAACGCCCCCACCATTCGCCGGGAAAGCATGAACATAGCGCTGCCCATAATAGACCGCATACCGGCCCTGCCGCCGCGCACACCGCTTCCGAGAGCGGAGACGAAAACGGCGTCGTCTCAAGACACAGCCCGCTCAAACTCATTCGGAACGAAAGAATTCGGCCACCGTACATCCTTGCGGAAATACAATGGCCGATCTCATGAAAGAATACGGCGGGCAAAACCGCGGAGAAAATGCCGGAATCATCCAGATAGAAGAGCAGCGGAAATAAAACGGCAGCCCCGGCGGTGATCTCTACCCGGCAGCGGCTCAAAGCGCTGCCAGGTAGAACGCCGGATTCAGATAAACGCCGTCGTGTGTCAGTTCAAAATGAAGATGCGGGCCGGTGGCTTTGCCGGTTGCGCCGACAAGCGCGATCTTTTCTCCGGCTTCAACCTTTTGCCCCTCTTCCACATAGATTTGACCGCAATGCGCGTACATCGTCGCGTACCCGTCCTCATGCTCTACGCGGAGAAACTTTCCGCTGGTGTTATTCTCTCCGACCTCTGTCACCGTTCCGGCGGCAAAGCAGACAATATCATCCCCGGAATTTGCCGCAAGGTCCATGCCGTAATGGAACTTTGTTTCATTATCAATCGGGTGCAGCCGGTAACCGAAATCGGAAGACACCCTGGCGGAAATCGGCAGTACAAAGGAAAACTTTGGCATGGGTGCGTCATAGGACACGTTCGCCGGAACACCGAGATCGACAAACGGCTGTTGTTCTTCCATGAATGCTGCCATCGCTTCCTCCACGGCGGGAGACAGTTCTTCCGTGCTGACTGGCTCCGCGAGACCGAGAAATTCCGCGGCATTTATCGTTACCGTAACCGGTGCTGCGGTGTCCGCCGTTTCTGTCACCGCGGCAACGGTTTCTTTTGTCTGATAGTCTGCTCGGTAGAGAGATTTTTCGATTGTGCGGATCGTTTCGGA